>NZ_JBEOUD010000023.1:0-135626 GCF_040303865.1 Streptomyces sp. NPDC094034
TCGCCGACGCTCCGCGTCGGCTCCCTCCTCCGCCTTGCGATCCACGGCACCAGACCCCGCTCCCTGATCCGGCCTGATCCAAACGAAAGGCCCTAGCTGTCGGGCTGCTTGATCTGCTGGGAGATATAGAGCGGCTCATCGAGCTTCTCGATCAGCTCCAGCTGGGTTTCGAGATAGTCGATGTGATGCTCCTCGTCCTTGAGGATCGATTCGAAGATCCGCTTCGAAGTGTGATCGGCTTTGCTCCGCATGACTTCGATTCCGCGCTTCAGCCGGTCGACGGCCTCCAGCTCGATCTCCAGGTCCGCCCGGAACATCTCGGTCACCGTCTGCCCGACCCGCACATGGAAAAGCCGCTGGTAGTTCGGCAGCCCCTCCAGAAAGAGCAGTCGGTCGGTGAGCAGCTCGGCGTGCCTCATCTCGTCGAACGACTCGGCCCGGGTGTATTTCGCGAGCTTGTACCACCCGTTGTTCTCCTGCATTTTGCTGTGCAGGAAGTATTGATTGATGGCGGTCAGTTCGGCGGTCAGCTGCTCATTGAGGAATTCGATGACCTCGGGGTCGCCCTGCATCGCGGCGGCTCCTTCCAGGCATGTGGCTGGGCAGAATGCGCGCATCCTCGCACCGCCACCGAGAGCCGTCCAGTAAGTACACGCTTAGCATGATGTGCCCGATTGATTCCGAACCTGGTCATGACCACCCCTCGCGGTCTGTCACCATGGAAGGCATGGGTCAGCCGGAAAGCCGGGAACGTCAAGAGCCGGAACAGTCCGAGCTACCACCGGGCCAGCGTCTGCAGCGCGGCTGGCCGGTGACCCATTACGGGCCCGTACCGAAATTCCGGCAGGAACGCTGGGAGTTCCGGGTCTTCGGAGCCACCGCCGACGGCGACAAGCACTGCTGGAATCACGAGGAGTTCTCCGCGCTGCCGTTCTCCACAGTCGTCGGCGATCTGCACTGCGTCACGAAGTTCAGCATGGTGGGGGCCGAATGGGGCGGGATCCCGGCCCGTACGATCGTGGAACTCGCACCGCCCTCGCCGAGCGTCACCCATGTCATGGTCTGGGCCGAGTACGGCTTCAGTTCCAATCTGCGGCTCACCGACTTCCTCTCGGACCGCACGATATTCGCCACCCACAAGGACGGCGAACTGCTGACCGCCGAGCACGGCTTCCCCGTGCGCCTCGTCGTACCGCATCTGTACGCCTGGAAGGGGCCCAAGTGGGTCCGCGGCGTCGAGTACATGACCGCCGACCGCCGCGGTTTCTGGGAAGAGCGCGGCTATCACAACGTCGGCGACCCCTGGGCCGAGCAGCGCTACTCCTACCAGGAGATCCCGGGAGACGGCCCGGAGCTGTGACCGGCTCAGCCGTCGCGCAGCTTCTTCAGCCGCGTCACATCCGCCGCGTGCCCCTCCTTGCCGCCCGGAGTCTCGATCACCAGCGGAACGTTCTCGGTCGCCGGATGCGAGAACAGCTCCCGGAACGGCTCCTCGCCGATGTGTCCCGCGCCGATGTTCTCGTGACGGTCCTTGTGCGCGCCCGCCGCCTCCTTGGAGTCATTGGCGTGGATCAGCCCGAGCCGCCCCTCGCCGACCGTGTCCACCAGCAGATCCAGCGTCTGCCGCATTCCGTGCGGTCCCGCGAGATCGTGCCCGGCCGCGAAGACATGACAGGTGTCCAGACAGATGCCCAGCTTGGGGTGGGCGTCGAGCGCCTCGAAGTACGGGCCGAAGTCCCAGGTCCGTGAGCAGAGCGAGAAGCCCTGTCCCGCCGTCGACTCCAGCAGCAGGAACGGATCGTCGTCATGGGTCAGCTCGTCGAGAAGCGGCAGCATCAGCTCCCGTACCTGCGCGAGCGCCACCTCGCGCGGCCGTCCGCCGGTCGCCGAGCCCGTATGCACGACCACACCCAGCGCGCCGATCTCCCGGCCCCGGCGCAGGCTGTGCCGCAGGGACTCCACCGACTTCTCGGCGGTCGCCTCCGTGTGCGAACCGAAGTTGATCAGATACGGCGCGTGCACATACGCCGAGATCCCCTCCGCCGCGCACCGCGCGCGAAACAGCTCGTCCTGCGCCGGATCGCCCGGGGGCGTCGCCCAGCCGCGCGGATTGGCCGCGAACACCTGGACGGTCTCGGCGCCCAGCTCGCGTGCGTAGGCCAGGCCGGTCGAGGCGAGGCCGCCGGCCACGGGGACATGGCTACCGACGGGGTTGCGCATAGGACCTAGAGCCCCTTGGTCGTGATGGTGATGGAGCTGCCCTCGGGGGCCTGCCGACCGCCCTCGACCGACTGCTTGCCCACGGTGTCCCCCAGGAAGGGGAAGCCCCGGTCCACGGTCACCTCGAAGCCCGCCTCCTCCAGCAGCCGCGTCGCCTCGTCGATCTTCCTGCCGGTGACATCGGGTACGGAGACCATCCGCGGCCCCTTGGAGACCGTCAGCGTGACCGTCTCGCCCCGGGCCAGCTGGGCACCCTCGGCAGCGGACTGCCGGGCGACCGATCCCGCGTCCTCCTCGGAGTTCACGCGCTCGGCCGCGATCTCGACCTTGAGCCCCTCGCCCACCAGCTCGGAGGTGGCGTCCTCGACGGACTCACCCGTCACATCGGGGACGTCGACCGGGCTGCCCTTGCTCACCACGAGCGCGACCCCGGAATCCGGCCGTACCTCGCTCCCGGACACCGGGGTCGAACCGATCACGGCGCCCTGCTGGACGTTGTCGTCGAACTCCCGCGTGACGACCCCGGCCGCCAGCCCCACCTTCTTCAGCGCCCGCCGGGCCTCGCCCAGCGGCATGCTCTCCAGATCCGGGACCTTGACGATCTCCGGGCCGCGCGAGATCACGATCGTGACGGAGCCATTGCCGCGGATACGCGCGCGCGGCTCGGGGTCGCTGCCCATGACCGTGCCGCGGTCGAAGGAGTCGCTGAAGTCCCTGGTGACCTTCACGTCGAGCCCCGCGTCGGCGAGCCGCTTCCTGGCCTCCTGCTCGCTCCGGCCGAGCACCGAGGGGACGTGGGTGAACTGTCCGGAATTGATGTACCAGACACCCGTACCGATACCGAGCACCAGCAGTACGGCGACCAGCGCCGCGACGACGCCCCGCCCGGGCCTGACGAAACGGCGGCCCGGCTCGGGCGCCATCTCCAGCCGGCTGGTGCGGTTCGGCGTCTCGTCCGCCGCCTCCTCGACGGGCCGGATGCGCGGAATCACCGTCGTACGGCTGATGGCGCCGGCCTCGCCGGACGGCTCGGGCCTGGCCCGCGGCGGAACGGCGTCCAGCTGCGCGTCGGTCAGCGCGGCCCGCGCCTCCCGCGCCATCGCCAGCAGCGCCACCGCGTCGGCGGGCCGCATCCCGGGGTTACGGGCGGTCGCCGCCGCGACCAGCTCGTCCAGCTCGACGGCGAGCCCCGGCACGGCGGCCGACGGCGCGGGCACGTCCTCGTTCAGATGCCGGTAGAGCACCTGCGCGGGGGTGTCCCCGCCGTGCGGCTTCGCACCCGTCAGCATCTCGTGGAGGACGACCCCGCAGGCATACACATCCACGCGGGTGTCGGACGTACCGTCCTCGATCTGCTCGGGCGCCAGATACGACACCGTGCCCAGCACGCTCCCGGTGGTGTTCGTGACATCACCGACGCCCCGCACGAGTCCGAAGTCGGCGACCTTGACCCGGCCGTCGTCCCCTATCAGCACGTTCTCCGGCTTCATGTCCCGGTGCACGAACCCCGCGCGGTGCGCGGCCCCCAGCGCGGCCAGCACCGGCTCCAGGATGTCCAGCGCGGCCCGCGGCCGCAGCGCCCCACGGTCCCGCAGGACATCGCGCAGCGTGCACCCCGATACGTACTCCATCGCCAGATAGACATACGCGCCCTCGGCGCCCTGGTCGAAGACCGCGACGACATTGGGATGCGACAGCCGGGCCACCGACTTGGCCTCGCGGATGAAGCGCTCGACGAAGGTGGCGTCGGCGGCGAGGGCGGGGTGCATCACCTTGAGGGCGAGGACCCGGTCGAGACGGGTGTCGACGGCCCGGTAGACCGTGGCCATACCGCCGACAGCGATCCGCGCGTCCACGCGGTAGCGGCCGTCGAGCACGCGCCCGACGATGGGGTCTTGGAGGCTCGTATCCACGCGCCCGAGTCTACGAGGTGGCGGTCGCGGGTCGGCTCGTCTTCGGCGGGGGGCCGGTGCGCCTGCGGCGCGGGGCCGTCGACGCGGTTCGTTTTGGCTGGGGCCGGTGGGCCGGTGCGGGTTGTTGCCGGGGTGCGGTCCGGGCGGTGCGCGTTTTGGCTCGGGCCGGTTTCCGGGTGCGGGTTGTTGCCGGGGTGCGCTCCGGGTTCGCGTCCGGGACTGCATGATTTACGGCGCGTTCTGCCCGGTCGATGGTTCGGGCGTTCGTGCGCCACAAATCACGCTCTACGTCCCGGACACGATCCCTGCGCGCCCCCCTTCACCGCCCGTCACGGACTGGCCCGGCCGGGCACGAGCGCGAGTGCGGCCGCCCCCGGCACCACGACGCCCGCACAGGCAACCCCGCCTCTAGGGAAACGCCGGTCTCTCCCTGTCCAGCGATGCCACCCCCTCCGTCGGCGACGACGCCCAAGCGATCCGCCGTCGCGGCATCCGGCCCGCCCGCCACGCCAGCCGCCCCGCCGACACCGCGTACCGCATCGCCTCCGCCATCAGCACCGGCTCCCGCGCCCGCGTCACCGCCGACGCCAGCATCACCGCCGCGCACCCCAGTTCCATCGCCAGCGCCGCGTCCGACGCCGTACCCGCCCCCGCGTCCAGGATCACCGGCACCCCCGCCCGCTCCACGATCAGCTCGAAGTTGTGCGGGTTGCGGATGCCGAGCCCGGAGCCGATCGGCGAGCCCAGCGGCATGATCGCCGCGCACCCCACGTCCTCCAGCTTCGCGGCGAGCACGGGATCGTCGTTGGTGTACGGCAGGACCGTGAAGCCGTCGTCGACCAGGGTCTCCGCCGCGTCGAGCAGTTCGACGGGGTCGGGCAGCAGTGTGCGCTCGTCCGCGACGACCTCCAGCTTGATCCAGTCCGTACCGAGCGCCTCGCGGGCGAGCCGCGCCGTGAGCACCGCCTCGCCGGCGGTGAAGCAGCCCGCCGTGTTGGGCAGCGCGCGGATGCCCAGTGAGTCGAGTACGGACAGCACGGAGCCGTGCACGGCGGGATCGATGCGGCGCATGGCGACCGTGGTGAGTTCGGTGCCGGAGGCGATGAGGGACCGTTCCAGCACGTCGAGGCTGGGCGCGCCGCCCGTGCCCATGATCAGCCGGGAGGCGAACGTGGTGGAGCCGATGGTCAGCGGATCGTCGGCCATGGTTCAGCCTCCCTGGACGGCGGTGAGGACCTCGACGCGGTCGCCGTCGCTGAGTGGTGTGCCGGACCAGCGGGTGCGCGGCACGACCGTCTCGTTGACGGCCGCCGCGACCCCCGAGGGCGCGGGGGTGAGCGTGGCGACCACGATGTCGAGGGTGGTGGCGGGCGCGAGTTCGCGGGGCTCGCCGTTCACGGAGATGTTCATACGGGCTGCTCCTGAGGGATGGCCGCGACGGGCGAGCGGTGCGAGGAGAAACGCGAGGGGGAGAAGGCACGGGCCTCCGGGGGCAGCTCACCGGTCGTCAGCACCGCGGCCATCGCGTCGCCGGTGACGGGGGTGAGCAGTACCCCGTTGCGGTGGTGGCCGGTGGCGAGGGACAGCCCCGGCAGCGCGGTGGGTCCGAGCAGTGGCGCGTTGTCCGGTGAGCCGGGGCGCAGCCCGGCGAGGGTTTCGGTGAGCGGGAGTTCCGTGATGCCGGGGACGAGTTCGTGCGCGTCCCGCAGCAGTTCGTACACCCCGCCCGCCGTGACGGTGGTGTCCCAGCCGAGTTCCTCGCTGGTGGCGCCGACGACCAGTTCACCGTTCTCGCGCGGCACCAGATAGACGTGGCTGCCGCGCACCACGGCCCGGACCGTCCTGGAGAGGAAGGGCGCGTAGGTACGGGGCACGGTCAGCCGCAGGACCTGGCCCTTGACGGGCCGTACGGGGGGCAGGACATCGGCCGGTACGCCCCCGAGCCGGCCGCTGAGGCTGCCGGCCGCCAGTACCACCTGGTCCGCGGTGAGCGCGCGGCCGTCGGCCAGGACGGCGCCGGTGGCCCGGTCGCGCACGACGCGGAGCCGGTCGGCGTGGGCGCGGTGGAAGACCACCCCGGCCCGTTCGCACGCGGTCAGCAGGGCCGCTGCCAGCCGGCGGGGATCGATCTGGTGGTCGCCGTCGACCCGCAGACCGCCGCGCACGCCCGGCGCGAGCATCGGCTCCAGACGCCGGCATTCGCGGCCCGTGAGCCACTGGGACATCAGCCCCGAGCGCTGCTGGAGGTCGTGGAGTTCGCGCAACTGGGCGCGGTCGTCGGTGTCGAGGGCGACGGCGAGGGTGCCGCAGGCGCGATAGCCGGTGTCCTGCCCGCTGGCCGCCTCCAGTTCGGCGACGAAGTCCGGGTAGCGCGCGGCGGAGGCGAGGTTGAGGCCGAGCAACGTCTCCTCGCCGTGGTGGAGTTCGGTGACGGCGGCGAGCATCCCGGCCGCGACCCGCGCCGCGCCGCCGCCCGGCTCGGGGTCGGCGACGGCGGTACGCAGCCCACGCCCCGCCGCGCGCCAGGCGGTGACCAGGCCGATGAGTCCGCCCCCGATGACGAGGACGTCGGAGCCCGTACCGGTTCCTTGACGGGGTGATTGCATGGGCGTCCAGCCCCTCCCTTCGCCGGCATGACCCGGATCAGGTTCGTACGGTCGGAGGCCGCCTCAGCCTCCCTCTCAGCCCGGTGCGTCCGGACTCCCGCGAGGTAGTGTCGAACGCCAGACTAACGCTCTGTCCCCCCGCGTTGTAAGGGAGCGATCGCCGTGGCCCGTACCCGGCCTGATCCACCGAAAGGCCCTAAGGTGACCGGGTGAGCGAGCGAGAGCAGGGACAGCGGGAGCCGGCCCCGGCCGGACAGCCGCGGGTGGTCATCGTCGGCGCGGGCATGGCGGGGGTACAGACCGCGGTGGCCCTGCGGGAGAAGGGCTTCGGCGGCCCGGTCACCGTGCTCGGCGCCGAGCCGCATCCGCCGTACGACCGGCCCCCGCTCTCCAAGGCGGTCCTGCTGGGCAAGGCCGAGAGTTCGTCCTTCGACATCGACTTCGCCGCGCTCTCCGTCCGGCTCGGATTGGGGCTCGATGTCACCGGACTGCGCCCCGGCGCGCGTGAACTGGACACCGCGCGCGGGCCCGTCCCGTACGACGTGCTGGTCATCGCGACCGGCGCGGAACCGATCAGTCTGCCGGGCACCGAGTCGCTGCCCGCGGTCCATCTGCTGCGCACGCTGGACGACGCGGAGCGGCTGCGTCCGGTACTCGGCCGACGGCAGCGGGTCGTGGTCGTCGGCGCCGGGTGGATCGGCGCGGAGTTCACCACGGCCGCCCGGGAGGCGGGCTGCGCCGTGACCGTCGTCGAGGCCGCCGACCGGCCGCTCGCGGGCGCGCTGCCCGCCGAGGTCGTCGCGCCCATGACCGGCTGGTACAGGGAGTGCGGGGCCGAACTGCTGACGGACGCGCCGGTGGCCGGTGTCGAACCGGGCGCGGTGATCCTCGCGGACGGCCGGCGGCTGGCGGCCGACGCGGTGGTCGTGGGCATCGGCGCGCGGCCCGCGACGGGCTGGCTGGCCGGATCGGGGATCGAGCTGGGCCCGGACGGCGCCATCGTGGCGGACGAGCGGCTGCGGACCTCGCTGCCCGAGGTGTACGCGGTCGGTGACTGTGCGTCGTTCCCCTCGGCCCGTTACGGAGAGCGACTGCTCGTCCATCACTGGGACAACGCGCTCCAGGGGCCGCGCACGGTCGCCGCGCAGGTGGTCGGCGAGACCGACGAGGTCTACGACCCCGTGCCGTACTTCTGGTCGGAGCAGTTCGGCCGCTTCGTGCAGTACGCGGGCCACCACGCGGCCGGCGACACCCTGGTGTGGCGCGGCGATCCGGCCGAGAGCGCCTGGTCGGTGGTGTGGCTGCGGGACGGCCTGCCGACCGCGCTGCTGGCCGTCGGCAGGCCCCGGGATCTGGCCCAGGGGCGCAAGCTGATCGAGGCGGGCGCGCGGCTGGATCCCGGGCGGACCGCGGACGCGTCCGTACCGCTGCGCAAGGCCGCCCTCTGATCCCCTGGCGGGGGCCCGCCGGGGGTCCCGGCCGCTCCGGGGCGGCGGCCCGATTGGGGCTCCTCGGCTACCGTCTGTCAGTCCGGGATGGCACGCTTGTCTTGTGACCGAGATTGACGCAAAGATCGATGCTCTCGTCCCCGCCTGGCTGCACCTGCCCGACATCGCGGAAAAGCTTGGTGTCGAGGTGACGCGTGTGCGGCAGCTGGTGAAGGAAGGCCAGCTGATCGCGGTGCGCCGCGGCGAGAACAGGACGCTCCAGGTGCCCGCCGCCTTCATCGACGGCAACAAGGTCGTCAAGGGGCTCGCGGGCACCCTGACGCTCCTGAGGGACGACAGCTTCACCGACGAAGAGATGCTTGAGTGGCTCTTCACCCCCGACCCCACGCTGCCGGGCACGCCCGCGCAGGCGCTCAGTGAGAATCGCGGCACGGAGGTGAAGCGCCGGGCCCAGGCGCTCGCCGTCTGACGACATCACCATCCGCGGTGCGCGGTGGCTCCGTACGACCGTCCGGTCGTGTGTCGGCCGCCGTGCACCGCCGACCCGACACCACGGGGGGATTTTCATGTCCACGGCTGCCGCGTCACTCGCCGACGCCCGGCTCTATCTGTGCACGGACGCCCGTAAGCGGCAGGGGGATCTCCCGGAGTTCCTCGACGCGGTGCTCGCGTCGGGCGTGGACATCGTGCAGCTGCGTGACAAGGGCATGGAGGCGGCCGAGGAGCTGGACCATCTCCGGGTCTTCGCGGACGCCTGCCGTCGGCACGGCCGGCTGCTCGCCGTGAACGACCGCGCCGATGTCGCCCATGCCATCGGCTCCGATGTGCTGCATCTGGGACAGGGCGATCTGCCCGTCCCCGCCGCGCGCGCGATCCTCGGGGACGCCCCGCTGATCGGCCGCTCCACCCATGCCGAGACCGAGGTGGACGCGGCGGTCGCCGAGCCCGGCGTGGACTATTTCTGTACGGGCCCCTGCTGGCCCACCCCCACCAAGCCGGGGCGCCACGCGCCGGGGCTCGCTCTGGTGCGGTACGCCGCGTCCCGTGCCACGGAGCGGCCGTGGTTCGCGATCGGCGGGATCGACGCGGCCACTCTCGACCAGGTGCTGGACGCCGGTGCGCGCAGGGTCGTCGTCGTACGGGCGATCACCGAGGCCGACGATCCGGCGGCGGCGACCGCGGCTCTCGCGAAGCGCGTGCGGGACCGTGCCGTATGACGGCTGCGCGTCGGATGACGGCGATGCGTCGGATCACGGCGATGTTTACGTGCGGATGACGTCGGCGCGCCGTACGGGAACGCGCCGTAAAGAAGCACGGCCACTTACCGGGCAATCCGGCCAAAACCCCCGCCTCCGGTTGGGGGACCGCCACGCCATCGATAACCTGCCCATATGGCCCTAGGCACAGCTTCGACCAGATCGGATCACGCGCTGACCGTGCGTGATCTGCTCGCGACCGGCAAGACCTCGTTCTCCTTCGAGTTCTGGGCGCCCAAGACGGACAAGGGCGAGCGGAACCTCTGGAACGCGCTGCGCCGGATCGAGGCGGTCGCCCCGAGCTTCGTCTCCGTGACCTATGGCGCGGGCGGCTCCACCCGCGCGGGCACGGTCAGGGCGACGGAGCGGATCGCCGCCGACACCACGCTCACACCGGTCGCGCACCTCACGGCCGTCGGCCAGTCGGTCGCCGAACTGCGCAACATGGTCGGGCAGTACGCCGACGCCGGGATCCGTAACATCCTCGCCGTACGGGGGGATCCGCCCGGCGACCCCATGGGCGAGTGGATCAAGCACCCCGACGGGGTGCGCTACGCCGCCGAACTGGTCAGCCTGATCAAGGAGTCAGGGGACTTCTGTGTGGGAGTGGCGGCCTTCCCCGAGATGCATCCGCGCTCCACCGACTGGGAGACCGATGTCGGTCACTTCGTGAACAAGTGCCGCGCGGGCGCCGATTACGCGATCACACAGATGTTCTTCGATCCCGAGGGCTATCTGCGGCTGCGCGACCGCGTCGTCGGCGCAGGTTGCGAGACACCGATCATTCCGGAAATCATGCCGGTCACCAGTGTGAAGATGCTGGAGCGATTGCCACAGCTCTCCACCGCGGTCTTCCCGCCCGAGCTGAAAGAGCGGATCCTCTCGGTCAAGGAGGATCCCGCCGCTGTACGCTCCATTGGCATCGAGTTCGCGACGGAGTTCTGTGCCGAACTGCTCTCCGAGGGTGTCCCCGGCTTGCACTTCATCACGCTCAACAACTCGACGGCGACGCTCGAAATCTACGAGAATCTCGGACTGCACGAGCAGTCGTGACCGGCCGTACCCGCCCTGTCCCGGGGCGGTGGGCTCAGGAGAGGGGCGGGCATGGGCTGGACGGTCCTCTACATCGCGTTCGGCATCGTGGCGCTGTGGCTGCTCGGTGAGGTGCTGCTCCAGTACAAGGCACGGCTGCGCTGGCGACTGCTCGCCTTCACCGGCTTCATGGGCGTCGTCCTCGGCGTACTGATCCCCTCCATATACGTCATCGCGCTGGGCGCGATCGCGTTCGCGGTCGGTCAGACGTATGTGACGCTGTCCTTCCGCCGCGGCTTTTCGACGGGTTGGGCGATAGGCGGCAGCCCGGGGGCGAGCCGCCGCCGCAAGGCCGGGAAGGAGCAGGCGGAGGAGCGCGAGCCCGCGCTGGAGGTCTCGGACCTGGAGTACGAGCCGCCCGCGTACGACCCCGCGCAGCCGCCCGCGTACGACCCGGCGCGGCCCGCCGCGTACGACCCGGTGGAGCCGCCCGCGCCGGCCGCCGCGGTGTACGAGCCGGAGCCGCTGCCCGACGACACCGGGCAGTACGGGATATACGACGACGCGGCCCGTGAGGCCCCCCACCAGCAGCAGCCCCACGCGGGCGCGGCGGCCGGTGTCGGCGGGCATGAGTACGGCGGCGGATACGACGCGTATCCGGGGTACGGGCACGGGCAGCAGCAGCAGCCGACGGGCCACGACGGCTACGTACCCCAGGACGCCTACCACTCCGCTCAGGACATGTATCCCGGCCAGGACGCCTACGCGCAGCAGCAGCAGCAGTACGGCTACGACGTGGGACAGCACCAGCAGTACGCCGCGTACACCGACCCGTACACCGGCTCGGTCAACAGCGGCGAGCAGTACGGCTCGTACGACAGCTTCGGCGGCCGGCAGCAGTACGCCGACCCGTACGCCGGCCAGCAGCAGTACGGCGGCGAGACCCCGCCAGGCGGTGTGTGGGTGCCGCAGCAGCGCGACCGCGACGGCGAGCAGTTTCCGCCGACGCCCCAGGAAGAGCCGCGCCGGCCGGGCTACACGGACCCCGACCACAACGAGCAGCACTACCGATACTGAAACCGCCCCGCACTGACGATCCGTCAGGATCCCCGGCTGGTAGAGCACATGATGACCGGGCGGGCGCGATGGCGGTGCGCCCGGCTCACCGGGAGCCGCGGAAGTCCGCCCCCTCGACGATCAGTCCGGCGACCAGCGCCCCCGACATCCCGGCGTGCGCGAGCCCGCCGCCCGGATGCGCCCAGCCCCCCGCCCGGTACAGCCCGGACAGCCGGGTGGAGTTCGCGGGAAGCAGCATCCGGCCCTCGGCCCCGGCCAGCGCGGGCGCCGGTACGGAGCCGCCCTCGGCCCCCGTCAGCGCCGCCGTATCGGCCGGGGTACGTACCTCGCGCCAGACGATCCGCTCCGCGATCTCCGGCACGGCCGACCCGGCGGCGGCCACCAGCACATCGGCGTACCGCTCGCGCAGCGCCGCGTCCGACCAGTCGACCGGGCCGTGCGG
Source organism: Streptomyces sp. NPDC094034 (assembly GCF_040303865.1). NCBI lineage: Bacteria > Bacillati > Actinomycetota > Actinomycetes > Kitasatosporales > Streptomycetaceae > Streptomyces > Streptomyces sp. NPDC094034. The sequence goes on from NZ_JBEOUD010000023.1 coordinate 11,995, forward strand.
GGCCACGGTCGCGGTGAGCGTGACCGCCTCGTGGCCGTCGTCGGGGCGCGTCGCCGTGTCGTCGGGCCGCAGCACCGTGACCGTCGGCCGCGCCGCGGTACGGCCCGCGAAGATCTCGGCCGCCTCGGCGCTCCCGTCGGGGGAGTGCACCACCGTCCGGTGCGCGGCGCCGGGGTCACGGGCACCGCGCAGCGCCAGCAGCACGGTGAACCGCCCCGGCGCCGTGGCCTGCCCGGCCGAAGGCCGTACGTCACCGTCCGCGTCGAGCCGCCACTCCACGAGAGGACCGGGCGCGATGCCCGCCACCACATGGTCGGCCTCCGCGACCGTGCCGTCCGCCAGCTCGATCCCCGTCGCCGCGCCGTCCTTCTCGACGATCCGGGTCACCTCGGCGCCGAAGACGAACTCCACCCGGCGGGCCAGACACCGCTCGTACACCGCGCGGGCCAACTCCCGCATGCCGCCGCCGACATACCAGCTGCCGAAGGTCTGCTCCAGATACGGCAACAGGGCTGCGCTCGCCGGGGCGTGCCGCGGGTCGAGCCCGTACGACAGGGCGTAGCCGTCCAGCAGCGCCGCCAGCCGCGGGTCGGCCAGCTCAAAGGCGCCGATCTCCGCGACCGTCGTGGCCCGCCGGGCGCCGCGGAGCAGCCGTCGCTGCCGTACGGCCGGATACGGATCGCGGCCCAGTACCCGCCAGTCCGCCCACAGCGGCTCCTCCAGCAGCGGGCGGCGCGAGCGGTCCCAGGCATCCCGGGCGCGGCCGAGGAACTCCGCCCAGCGCTCGCCGGCGCCCGCGCCCAGCGCCGTGTCCAGGGCGGAGACCACGCCGCCGCGCGACGCGTTGGGCAGCCGTACGTCGGTACCGTCGGCGAAGACATGCCTGCTCGCCGGATCCACTTGGCCGAGCCGGACGCGGCTCTCCAGCGGTTCCTTGCCGGTCTTGACGAACAGATCGCGGTAGACGGCCGGCAGATGCAGCAGACCGGGCCCGGTGTCGAAGACGAACCCGTCCCGCTCGAACCGGCCCACCGAGCCGCCATAGGTGGCGGCGCGTTCGTACACCGTCACCCGCTGTCCCGCCACGGCCAGCCGAGCAGCCGCCGCCATGGCGCCCATCCCGGCGCCGATCACCGCAATCCGTGCCATGGGAGCGATTTTAGAGCGCCGGGGGAGCGCCGGTCGCCGGCCGTTTCTCCGCGCGACGCCGCGCCCTGCCACGCAGGAAACGACGGATCCTGGAGGCGAGGAAGGCCACCGTCACGAGGCCGGCCACCAGCAGCGCGCCCGCGATGACGGCGGCGGCGACCGGATGGAAGACGGCGAACACGATGATCCCGGCGACGCCCAGATCCTCGGCCGTGCTCACGAGGACATTGCTGAACGGTTCGGGGGAGGTGTTGATCGCCATCCGGGCGCCCGCCTTGACCAGATGGCTCACCAGCGCCGTCGAACCGCCCACGGCGCCCGCCGCGATCTCCGGCAGCGAACCGCTCTGACCGGCCAGCAGCGCGCCGACCACCGCGCCCGACACCGGTCTGATGACGGTGTGCACGGAGTCCCAGACCGAGTCGATGTAAGGGATCTTGTCCGCCACCGTGTCACAGAGGAAGAGCGCCCCCGCGACGATCAGTACGTCGGTGCGCTGCAAGGACTCGGGCACCTCGTCCGTGAGCCCGGTCGCGCCGAAGACGCCGAACAGCAGCACCACCGCGTAGGCGTTGATGCCGCTGGCCCAGCCGCTCGTGAAGATGAGGGGGAGTACGGACACGGGACCGATCGTATCCAGGCGGCGCCCGCGCTGGGCGGGAGTACGCAGGACTGAGTACCGGTACCTAGGCGGGGAGATGAGTAGGCACGCGGATGGGCTCCGACCTGCGTGGACGGAAGAGTGGGGAGCACGGAAGGGGCGCGGCGCCGGCACCGCCGACACGGGGTGGCGGAACGGCGCGGCTCTCCTGCCGTAACGGGGGTGCAGACGGGGAGCCCAGCGACCACGGGGTCACGGAGGATCACGGGGAAGCGGGCTCTCCGGCATCGCCGGGAACGGGGAACGGGGTACGGGGGCAAGGGGGGAACGGGGACACGGGGGCAGGGGGTACGGGGTACGGGGGTGACGCGCCGGTTCGGTGAGGCTCAGGGGGATGGAGCCTCACCGGACCGGCGCACTCGCGTCCGCGTGCCCGTGCCCGCGTATCCGTGCCCGCGCACCGGTTTCAGCGTCCGCCGACCCGGCCGTGCAGCAGCCGCGAGAGCGCCGCGTGCACCTCGTCCATCGACCGCTCGGGCTGGAACGCCTGCCAGTCGAGCGCCGCCACGAGCACCATCCCGACCAGCGCCGCCGCCGTCAGCGGAACGTCGATCTCGTCGCTCAGCTCACCGCCCTCCACGGCCTGCCGGAGCACGCTCTCGACGACCGCCACGGCCTCCTGGCGCACCACCAACAGGGTTGACTGCCAGGCCCGGTTGGTCCGCCACAGCTCGGCGACATACAGCTGGGTGAAGGCGGGATAGCGGTCGATGAAGACCAGTCCGGCCCCGATCATCGCGTCCAGCGCCTCGATCTTGCTGCCGCCGCGCTCCGCCGTGGTGTCCGCCGCGGTCCGCAGGGACGAGGCGAGCAGCCCGACGCCGTGCCGCAGCAGCTCTTCGAAAAGCTCCGTCTTGCTCTTGAAGTTGTAGTAGACCGTGCCCTTGGCGACCCCGGCGCGCTCGGCGATCTCGTCCACCGTCGTCGCCGAGAAGCCCTGTTCGGCGATGAGGGTCACCGCGGCCTCGTAGAGCTTCTGCCGGGTGGCCCGGCGGCGGGTGCTGCTGCTGTCCATGGCGACGATTGTCACAGGTCCGCCGTGCTCACAGGCTCAGCTCGGGGTGGAGCCGGTCGAGCGTCCACACCTGCTTGCGCCGCGCGGACAGGGCGGTCAGCGCAAGCGCGCCCGCGGTGAAGGCGGCGAGCACGGCACAGCCCTGCCACACGGGGCCAAGACCGCCGCCCGAGATGAGTCTGCGCAACGCGTCGACCACGTAACTCATCGGCAGGAACGGGTGGATGGCGCCGAAGAAGCCCGGACTGGTCTGGACGGGATAGGTGCCGCCCGCCGAGGTCAGCTGGAGCATCAACAGGGCGAGGACGAGGATCCGGCCCGCGGGTCCGAAGCGGGCGTTCAGCCACTGGACGATCGCGGTGAAGCAGCAGGTGACCAGCGCCAGGAAGCCGACCGTTCCGGCGGTGCGCGCCATCTCCAGGCCGACGGCCCAGTGCAGTACGGAGATCAGCGCGCCGACCTGGAGCAGTCCGATCGCGGCGACCGGCAGCCAGCCCGCGAGCGCGATACGCCAGGCCGGGGCGCCGACGGCCAGTGCGCGCCGGTTCAGCGGCTGGATCAGCATGTACGCCACCATCGCGCCGACCCAGAGGGAGAGCGGGATGAAGTACGGGGCGAAGCCGGTGCCGTAGTTGGGCGCGGCGTGCAGCGAGCGCGAGGCGAGCTGGACGGGATCGGCCATCACTTCCGTCCGCCGGTCCCGGTCGGTCTTGTCGTAGCCGGGGATCTTTCCGACGCCGTCGTTGAGCCCTCCGGCGAGCTCGGCCGATCCGTCGGCGAGCTCGAAGAGCCCGCCGTCGAGGGTGGTCGCGCCGGTACTGAGCTTGCCGACACCGGTGTTGAGGCCGGTGGAGCCCTTCTCGGCGTCGGTCAGTCCGGTGCGCAGCCGGCCCGCTCCCTCGGCGACCTTCTGGGCGCCGCTGTTGAGAGCGTTGATCTTCGTGACGGCGGTCTCCAGGTCCTCGTCCAGCTTGGGTGCGTGGGCGGCGAGGGCCTTCGCCTGCTTCTGGAGGGTGGCGAGCCGGCCGTCCAGTTCCTTCAGGGCGCCGCTGTTGTTCTTCACCAGGGTGTTGACGTCATCGGCGACGGCGGCCACGTCCGCGGCGGCGGTTCTGGCGCGCTTGAGGGGCGGGCAGGCGCCGGGGTCCGTACCCCCGGCGGTGGCATCGGGGGCGGGACCGGGCGCGGGATCGGGGGCAGGGCCGGGGCCGGGACCGGGGCCGGCGGGGGCCTTCTCGCAGCGTTCCGTGTAGAGGGAGTTCAGCGCGTCCGAGGCCTGGCGGGCCTGTGTCGCGGCGCTGGGCGCGGCCTTCACGAGCAGCCCGAGGTTGTCCCGTATCGACTGGGAGGAGTCCGCCACGCGCCGGGCCGAATCACCGATCGTCTTCCCGTTGTCCTTGAGGTAGGGACGGACGGTCCCGGCCATCGCGTTGATCTTGTCGGCGAGCGACTGGGTACCGGCGGCGACCTGTTGGGCGCCGGTGTCCAGATCACTCGCGCCCGTACCGAGCTTCCTCAGGCCGCCCGCCAGGTCACCGCTGCCCTCCTTGGCGGTCCTCAGCCCGTCCACGAGGTCCTTCGAACCCTTCTGGGCCTTTCCGATACCGCCCTTGAGTTCGTCGGCGCCCTTGGCCGCCTTCGCGGTGGCGTCATGGATGTCGGAGAAGGAGATGAAGATCCGGTCGAGGAAGGAGCGGGAGGCGTTGGTCGAGGCGGCGGTCCGTACCTCGGAGAACACGGTCCTGGAGATCTGCCCGACGATGTAGTTGTTCGCGTCGTTCGTACGCACCTGGAGCGCGCCGGTCTCGGGGGCGTCACCGGAACTGGACGCGATGCGCGCGCTGAGGTCGGCCGGCATGGTCAGCGAGAGATAGTACGAACCGTCCTCCACGCCTTCGCGCGCCTCGGCCGCGCTCACCTCGTGCCAGGCGAAGACCTTGCTCTCGCGCAGGCCCCGGGTGATCTCGTCACCGGCCGCGATCTCCCGGCCCGCGGCCGTGGCGCCCTTGTCGTCGTTGACGAGCGCGACGGGGAGCCGGTCGAGTCGTCCGTACGGATCCCAGAACGACCACAGATACAGCGCGCCGTAGAGCAGCGGCAGCAGCAGGATCGCGACGAGCGCGGCGCGCGGCAGCTTTCCCCTGCCGAACCGCGTCAGCTCAAGCGCGGCCAGTTTCGGCGAGCGCATCGGCCGCCCCCTCCTCGTTCGTTCGGATGATGACGGTGTCCGCGTCCTCGGGGGCCTGGTCGCACACGGCGAGCACGGTCGTGCCGTCCTCGGCGACGGACCGCAGCAGCCGCCAGGCCTCCGCGCGGTCGGCGTCGGAGAGCTTGAGGTCCAGGTCGTCCACCGCCAGCAGCCGGGGCCGGCCGATCAGCGCGAGGGCGACCGAGAGACGCAGCGCCTCCAGCCGCTCCAGATCGCGCGCCGACGTGCGCTCGCCCTTGGGCAGGGCGGACGTGTCGAGCCCGGCGGCCGTCAGCGCGGCGTCGATATGGCCCCGGGCCTCGGTCGCCCGCCGGGAGCCGGGCCGTAGGGAGCCGGGCCGTAGGGAGCCGAGGGATCCGCCGAACCGGCGCTGGAGGAGCGCGCGTTCACGCAGATGCTCGGCGACGGTCAGTGCCGGATCGAGATCGCTGACGCCCGGGACATGGCCGAGAGCGCTGACGCGGCGTACGGCCGCCATGGCGCGGGGCAGGGACAGGCCGGCGACCTCGGCACGGCCCTCGGTGGGGCGCACCCGGCCGGTGAGCGCGAGCAGCAGACAGGTGCGCCCCGAGCCCGAGGGGCCCTCGATCGCCACGACGTCGCCGGGCGCGGCATCGACGCGAACATGGCGGAACGCCCAGCCGCGCGCGCCCTTGAGTCCGAAGTCCTCGGCGATGACGGCCGCGCCGTGCGGGCCGTCCGGTCGACCGCCCTCGCGTTCCCGGCTGTCCACGGGTGCCTCGATTTCTTTGTACTGACTGGTCAGTTCAAAAGCTACCCCGAACCATTGTGTGAGGCAAAGTCGCAGGTCAGGGCCGATTGTCAGTGGTGCCCCCCACCATGGACACATACGGCTACAGCACCGTCACACGACGACAGGAGGTTCCGTCATGGCCAGCTCCTACGCCGGTGCCGCACGTCGGCGCCGTACAGACGGCCCTGCCCCCGCCCTGACCGGTCCGCCGAGCGATGTCCACCCCGTCCTGCGCCGGGCCACGGCCCCGCCCGCGGCCCTCGATCTCCTCGCCCAGGCGCACGCGGGCCTGGGCGAGGCCGCCGCGCTGGACACTCCGAACGAGCGCTACGCAACCGCCCATCTCGCCGCCCTGCGCACCGCCGCCGCGGTGCTCGCCGCCCGCGGCCGCCCGGAGACCACCCCGCAGCGGCGGCGGCGTATCAGGAGCGCCTGGGAAGTCCTGCCCGAGATAGCGCCCGAGCTGTCGGAGTGGAGCGCCCTGTTCGCCTCGGGCGCCCCGCGCAGGGCCCGCGCCGAGGCGGGCATACCCGGCGCGGCCACCGGCCGTGACGCGGACGATCTGCTGCGCGACGCCGGCATGTTCCTGCGCCTGGTCGAGCGGCTGCTCGTGCTCGATCCGGTGCTGCCCCAGCCCCGTGCCGAACACCCCGGGCAGGGCGATGCCGCTGGGTGACCGGGACGTGCGGCCGAGGCAATAGGGTGGGCGGAGCCCACACCGTTCACGCCCTGCCACCTCGGGTGGCACCGCGCCGAGGAGTCAACTGCCGTGTCGGACCGTTCCCCTGTTACCGGTGGGGAGGCGCCCTCCCGCCCCCGCGGCTCCCTGCGTACCGCCGTGGTGTGGGAGGTCCTGAAAGACGCCCTCGGCCGCCGCGCCAAGGCGGCCGGGAGCGACGTTCTGGACGTGCTCGACACCGGAGGGGGTACGGGTAGCTTCGCGGTGCCCGTCGCCCGTCTGGGGCATCGCGTCACCGTGGTGGACCCCAGCCCGAACGCGCTCTTCGCCCTGGAACGCCGAGCGGCCGAGGCCGGGGTCGCCGAGCGTGTCCACGGGGTGCAGGGGGACATCCACGGCCTCTTCGACGTGGTCGAGCGCGGCGGCTTCGACGCGGTGCTCTGCCATGGCGTCCTGGAGTACGTGGACGACCCGGCGGAGGGCGTGCGGAACGCCGTGGACGCCCTGCGGTCGGCCGGGGCGCTCAGCCTGCTCGCCGCGGGTCTGGGCGGCGCCGTGCTCGCCAGGGCGCTCGCCGGGCATTTCACCGAGGCCCGGCGAGCGCTCACCGACCCGGCGGGCCGCTGGGGGCAGGGCGACCCGGTGCCCCGGCGCTTCACCGCCGAACAGCTGACGGAGCTGGCCACCGGAGCCGGCCTCCGGGTCAGCGCCGTGCACGGCGTACGGGTCTTCGCGGACCTGGTCCCGGGCGGGCTGGTGGACACCCAGCCGGGCGCCCTGGACGCGCTGCTCCAGCTGGAAGCGGCGGCGGCCGAGCTGCCCGCCTTCCACTCCATCGCCACCCAGCTGCACGTCCTGGGCGAGAAGCGGGACTGACGCGAACCCGGCCCCGGAGTCTTCCCCGAGTCGTCCCCGAGTCTTCCGCGAGTCTTCTCCGAGCCGTCCCGGAGTCTTTCCCGGCCCTTCTCCCAGCCGTTGTGGAGCCGTCCTGGGCCGTCCGGAGCCCCCTCGGGGCACCCCAAGAGCACTCCCGGAGCACTCCCGGAGCGCCTCCGGGGCACCTCCGGGACGCTGATCGCCTTGCTGATCAGCGACGCAGCGGCACATGGAGTACGCCACAGGCCCCCCAGTGGGGCCCTGAGCGCCGTATGATCGGGGTACGACATCCGGCATGACGGATCGACGGTTGGGGAATCAACGCCTCAGCGGCCGAGTCGACATGGCGGCCCGGAATGGCGAATTGGCGTTGAGGGCGGGTTTCACGGGGGCGATTCCCTGCCTATCCTTGAAGGAGCCGCATACCGGTCGCCCCCCGCGACCGACGACTAGGAGGACTCCGTGCCGCTCTCGGAGCACGAGCAGCGAATGCTCGAGCAAATGGAGCGAGCGCTGTACGCCGAAGATCCCAAGTTCGCGACAGCGCTTGAGGGAAGCGGGCTGCGTACGTACACCCGGCGACGGGTCTACCAGGCGGTCGCAGGCTTCCTGGTGGGTATCGCGCTCCTCATGGCCGGAATGGTCGCCCAGCAGATCTGGATCAGCGTGGTGGGGTTCCTCGTCATGCTGGGATGTGCGGTCCTGGCGGTCACCGGCTGGCGCAAAGCGCCCAAACCAGGTCAGCAGCAGGCGGCGGGCGGCGCATCCGGCGGCCCCGCGCCCGCACAATCGAGACAGCGCCGCTCAATGATGAACCGCATCGAGCAGCGGTGGCAGCGCCGCCGCGATGAACAGGGCCAGTGAGACGATCAGGGTCGTCGAACGGTACGACTGAGGGGCGAACGCGAAGGCGTTCGCCCCTCAGCCGTTTCCCGCGTCCCTCAGTCGTTCCCGAGCGGTTGCGCGGCGGCGCGGCGGCGTGAGGTCGCCGCCGCGCAGCCGCCCGACCGCGCTACCGCTCAGCCCCGCTGACGCGAGGGGTGCCAGCGCGCGGTGACCACTCTGGTGGCTCCCGAGAGCCGCTGGGGGTGCCAGCGGGCCGTCAGGGACGTCCAGCGCTTCGAGGCGGCCCAGACCACCCGTACGGACGAGCGCGGCGCGAGGAGTGCCCGCAGCCGGGTCCAGCGGCCGACCGAGGCACCCAGCCCCTCCCGGATCCGCCGGGCGTCGTCGGCGAGGCCCGTACCCGGCCGTGGCTCGGGCGCGTACAGCACCTGCTCCACGGAACCGGCCACCCGGTGCACCGCCTCGGCCGCGGCGCCCTCCAGCCGGCCAAGACGCACGATGCGCTCCGCCGCCTTCCGCGGCGTTCGCGATTCGTCGGGCGGGATCCCGTGGTCCCAGGCCGTATCGGTGATCTCCCGCCAGGCCATCAGCGTCCGAGCCGTCGCGTCCGCCGGGGCGCGCCCGGCGGAGCCGAGCCGCCGGGCCCGGGTTCTGGTCCGCCAGAGCAGCGGCAGCAGCGGCAGAGCCACCACCAGCCCGCCCAGCAGGATCCATCCCACGGCCTTCAGGGGGAACCCCGAGTCCGTCGGCGGCACGACGGCGCCGGGAGCGACCGGTCCGCACTCGCCCGACTGGGGCGACTGCGCCTGGCAGCTGTCCGAGGCCGACGGCTCCGCGGACGGGGCGGCCGAGGCGCTGGCGTCGGGCCGGGCCGCGTCGCTCGGACTGTCCGACGGCGCGTCCTCGCGGGTGTAGTCGGGCGCGCTGCCCCGGCTCGGCGTCGGCTCGAACCGGGTCCATCCGACGCCCTCGAAATACAGCTCGGGCCAGGCGTGCGCGTCACGCAGCCCGACGGAGACGCTGCCGTCCGGCTGCGGGGTGCCCGGCGTGAAGCCCACCGCGACCCGCGCCGGGATGCCGAGCGTCCGGGCCATCGCGGCCATCGCGAAGGAGAAGTGGACGCAGAAGCCTTCCTTGTTCCTGAGGAACCGCGTGATCGCCGTGACGCCGGTGCCCGAGTCCACCTCGGTGTTGTACGTGAAGCCGCCGTCCAGCGCGAACCAGTCCTGGAGCCTGACGGCCCTCTCGTAGTCGTTGGCCGCGCCCTCGGTGACATCGAGCGCCGTCGACTTCACCACATCCGGCAGGACCGCCGGGACCTCGGTGTACTCACGGCGCAGGGACGACGGCGCGGGGGGCGCCGCGGCGAGCTGTTCCCGGCTCGGGTTCACCAGCAGGCTGGCGACCTCGTACCGCACGCCGCGCGTCGACTGTCCGCGGTCGCCCACCAGCGTCCTGCCCGCGGGCTCGAAGCGCCAGCGCCCCTCGATGTCCACCTGGGTCGCCGGGTAGGGCATCGGCAGATAGTTCTGCCGGTACCAGCCGGCGGCGGAGATATTGGTTCTGACCTCGGTCGTGCTGATCCCCGGGCCCAGCCCGGGGGAGCCGGGCAGCCGGTCGGGTACGTCCTCGACCTTGCGCTGCGAGAACCGCCAGGACGTGCCGTCGAACTTGTCCAGCGCCATGATCCGCAGATACATGCCCTGGGTGTCGGGCGCGTTCGTCCGGTAACGCAGCGCCTCGCGGTCCTCCGGCTGGTTCAGATTGTCCTGGAGCGAGACCAGCGGGTTGACGGCGGAGATCGTGCCCCCACCGCCCACCCCCGAGCCGTTCCCGGCAGCGGTGCCGGCCAGCAGGCCGCCGTCCAACGCGGGCAGGGCCGCCGGGACCGCCAGCGCGACACCCAGCGCCACCACACCGATCCGGCGTCCGGTACGGACCGGGGCGCGCCCGCCCGAGGCGTCGGAGCCGGACGAGAACCGGCCCGGCGCGCGCGGCGCCCCGCCGAACACCCGGCCCCACTGCGAGACCCGGTCCCGGCCCTCCGCCAGAAGCAGCAGGAGATAGCCGCCGGCCGCGAGCAGGAACCACAGCCAGCCCCCGGCGCCGCCGGAGAGCCCCGCCGCGACCGAGTAGAGCGCCAGCAGCGGCAGTCCGGACGGGGCCGCGCCGCGGAAGGTCACCGCGATCGTGTCCACCGCGAGCCCGATGACCAGCACACCGCCGATCAGCATCAGCCGGATGCCGTCGGTCGCGGGCGCCGGTATCGCGTACCGCCCGACGTCGTCGCCGCCCTCGGTGAGCAGCCGGCCGAACTGCGCGAACACCTCGGGGGTCGGCACGATGCCGAGCAGCGCCTGGTCCGGGGCGAAGACCACCGTGAGCATCAGCAGGGCGGCGAGGCCCTGGAGCGCCACGGTCAGGCTCCGGGCCAGCGGCACCCGACGGGTCAGCGCGCCGACCCCGCCGACGACCGCCAGCATGATCCCGGCGTGCAGCAGCCAGACGGCCGACTGGACCAGCGGCAGCAGTGCGCCCGCCGCCATCAGCGTGGCGGCGAAAGCGCACAGCGCCAGCCTTCCGCTACCGCTCATGACCAACCTCCGGAGAAGCCTGTCGTACCGCCTGTGACGGCCGACTCCGATCGCTGCCGCGCGGCCTGCTGCCACAGCTCGGGCAGCGCGGCCCCCGAGGGCACGGCGAGCGCCGTCCACCCGGCCTCGCGCAGCTGCCGCAGCCGGTCCTCGACGGACCCGGCGGGTCCGTCGCCCTGCGTCCAGCCGGCGCTGTCCAGTACGAAGGCGACGGCCACGGCGCTGCGCTGCCGCATCCGCGCCGCCACCGCCGTCTGTTCCTCGTCCAGCTCGCCGAAGAACGCGACCAGCAGACCTTCGGTGCCGCCGCGCAGGACCGCGTACGCGGGGGAGAGGTCCGCGCTGTCGGAGTGCTCGACGACCGCGAGGGTGTCCATCATCAGTCCGGCCGAGTCGGCGGACTCCTGGGTCGCCCCCGCGAAGCCGTCGGCGCCCTCGCCGGGTATCGAGCTGCCGGTGTCCGTCAACAGCCGTACCGCGAAGCCGCGTTCGAGCAGATGCACGAGCGTGGAGGCCGCGCCCGACACCGCCCATTCGAAGGCGGAGTCGGGGCCCGCGCCCTGGTAGGCGCTTCGCCGGGTGTCCAGCAGCACCGTGCATCTGGCCCGCTGCGGCTGCTCCTCACGGCGCACCATCAGTTCGCCGTAGCGGGCCGTCGAGCGCCAGTGCACCCGGCGCAGATCGTCGCCGTGCCGGTAGCCGCGGGGGATCACATCGTCCTCACCGGCCAGTGACAGCGAGCGCTGCCGCCCCTCGCCGCGTCCCGACGCCTCGCCCCCGAGCCGTACCGGTGGCAGCGGTTCGGTGCGCGGGACGACGGTCAGGGTGTCGTACGCGCTGAACGAGCGGGTCAGCTCGCACATCCCGAAGGGGTCGCTCAGCCGCAGCTGGAGCGGCCCCAGCGGATAGCGCCCGCGCAGATCGGAGCGGACCCGGTAGGACACCTCGCGGCGGCCGCCCGGCTCGACCCGGTCGAGCACGAACCGTGGGCGCGGGCCGAGCACGTACGGCACATGGTCCTGGAGCATCAGCAGCCCGGTGGGCATCCGCGTGACGTTGTCCATCCGCAGCTGCACGCGCGCCTCGGAGCCCGCGGGGACCCGGGAGGGCGACAGCCGCCGGCTGCCCGCGACGCGGTAGTGGGTGCGGTAGAGGACCCCCACGCAGAGCAGCGGCAGCACGGCGAGCAGGAGCCCCACGCGCAGCAGATCCGACTGGCCCAGCACATAGGCGCAGACGGCCGCCGCGATACCGGCCGCGAGGAACGACCGGCCGCGCGTGGTCAGTCCGGACAGCGCGGCCCGCGTCCCGCCCTTCTCCTCGCCGCTCTCGGCCACCGGCCCCCCGGGTGTCATCACAGGCGCCGTACCCCGGGCTGCTGGCCGTAGAGCGGTCCGGCGCCCGGCGTCTGGCGCCCGGGGCCCTGGCCGCTGCCCGCCGTCGGCACCGGGACGCGCTGGAGTATCTCCAGCACGACCTGCTCGGCGGTACGGCGGTTGAGCTGCGCCTGAGCCGTGGGCAGCAGTCGGTGCGCGAGCACCGCCGTGGCCAGGGACTGCACATCGTCCGGCAGCGCGTAGTCCCGTCCGCTCAGCGCCGCCGCGGCCTTCGCGGCGCGCAGCAGATGGAGCGTCGCACGCGGCGAGGCGCCGAGTCTGAGGTCGGGGTGGTTACGGGTCGCCCCGACCAGCTCGACCGCGTACCGTCGCACGGACTCGGCGACATGGACCGTGCGCACCGCGTCGATCAGCTTCACGATGTCGTGCGCGTGGGCCACCGGCTGGAGGTCGTCCAGCGGGGATATCCCGCCGTGCACGTCGAGCATCTGCAACTCGGCGTCCGCGCTGGGATAGCCGATCGAGACCCGGGCCATGAAGCGGTCGCGCTGCGCCTCGGGCAGGGGATACGTCCCCTCCATCTCCACCGGGTTCTGGGTGGCCACCACCATGAAGGGGTCGGGCAGCTCATAGGTCTGCCCGTCGATGGTGACCTGGCGCTCCTCCATGGACTCCAGCAGCGCCGACTGGGTCTTGGGCGAGGCGCGGTTGATCTCGTCGCCGATCACGATCTGGGCGAATATCGCGCCCGGTTTGAACTCGAAGTCCCGTCGCTGCTGGTCGAAGATCGACACTCCGGTGATGTCCGAAGGCAGCAGGTCGGGGGTGAACTGAATGCGCCGCACCGAACAGTCGATGGAGCGCGCCAGCGCTTTGGCCAGCATGGTCTTGCCCACGCCGGGGACATCCTCGATCAGAAGATGTCCCTCGGCGAGCAGCACGGTCAGCGAAAGCCGTACGACCTCCGGCTTGCCCTCGATCACACCCTCCACCGACGCGCGCACCCGCTCCGCTGTGGTGGTCAGATCTGTGAGGCTCGCTCGATCGTCATAGGTCGTCACCCGGCCCTCCTCGGCCCTTTCCTCGGGCCGATGCTCATCAGACGGCCCGGCCCACCCCGAAACACGGACACCGTTTCCGGATGGTTCCGGAACGGTGTCCCACACGCATTGTTGTTGCCGTTACCGCTTCGTGTCATCCGCCTGTGGATAAGTGGGCGCGATATGTCGGGTTTGCTGGTTATCTCGTGATGACCTGTCCGACGGTGGCGCTCAGGCGTCGGTGTCGATCTCCCGCAGCAGGCCCGTCTTCACGTCGAAGACGAAACCGCGGACGTCGTCGGTGTGCGGCAGGAAGGGCGAGGTCCTCACTCGCCGCATCGACTGCCGTACGTCCTGATCGACATCGCGGAAGGCCTCCACTGCCCAGGCGGGCCGCTGTCCCACCTCCATTTCCAGGTCGTGCCGGAACTCCTCGGTCAGGCTCTCCAGGCCGCAGCCGGTGTGATGGATCAGCACGACGCTGCGCGTGCCCAGCGCCCGCTGGCTGATGGTCAGGGAGCGGATGACGTCGTCGGTGACGACACCGCCGGCGTTGCGGATGGTGTGGCAGTCGCCCAGGGCGAGCCCGAGCGCGCCGTGCAGATCGAGCCTGGCGTCCATGCAGGCGACCACGGCGACCCGCAGTACGGGGCGCGCGTCCATGCCGGGGTCGTTGAACCCGGCGGCATAGAGGAGGTTGGCGTCGATGAGCCGGTCGGTGACCGTCCCGCCGGTGCGGGCCGCGCCGGCGGGAGCCGGGACGGGCTCTGCGGGGAGGTGTGCGGAAGTCGACATACCTATGACGGTAGTCGTCGCCGCGCCGTGAAGCCCGCTGTGGGAGGGGACAAAGAACGTCAACGTGGCCTGGTGTGAGCTAACCCACACGGGTGGGTCCGGCGGGGCTGAGTGGGTGAATTGTGCGGTTTATGGTCTTGTGGTGAGTGACCCGCGCGACGCGCTGACCGGTTGATTGACCGGAAGGGCGAGTGGACTAAAGTGACGCGAAGTTCACGGACACATCCCGGACACATTCCGAACCCACCACAATATTCCCGCATGTCGCGGCGTACGTGCGGCTCGGCCTCCTCCCGCTCGGCGGTCGGCCGACGCCTCTTCCGGCGCCGGCGGACCACCTCCCCTTCTGAGCGGGCGGGGACCCGGCGGTACGTACGGCCGCGCCGGATCTGAGAGGGCGCATGAGCGAGCGCAGCGAGCGAGTCATGGGGAGCCGCGCGCCCGCGGAACGCCGTACGGACGCCCCCCGCACCCCCCGGGCCGACGGCCCTCGTGAGGGGCGCGCTCGCCGCGAGGGGTCCGTGTGAATCAGGTCCGGCATGTTCCCGTGATGCTCCAGCGATGCCTCGACCTGCTGGCCCCGGCTCTCGCCGAGCCGGGCGCGGTCGTGGTCGACTGCACCCTCGGTCTCGGCGGACACAGCGAGGCCCTGCTCTCCACGTTCCCCGCCGTACGGCTGGTCGCGCTCGACCGCGACCAGGAGGCGCTGCGGCTCTCCGGCGAACGGCTCGCCCCGTTCGGCCACCGCGCCACCCTCGTCCACGCGGTCTACGACGAACTGCCCGATGTGCTCGCCCGGCTGGAGATCCCCCGCGTCCAGGGCGTGCTCTTCGACCTCGGCGTCTCCTCGATGCAACTGGACGAGGCGGAGCGCGGTTTCGCCTACGCCCAGGACTCCCCCCTCGACATGCGCATGGACCAGTCGTCCGGAGTCAGCGCCGCCGAGGTCCTCAACACCTACCCGCCCGGCGAGCTGGTCCGGATCCTGCGCGCGTACGGCGAGGAGAAGCAGGCCAAGCGGATCGTCTCCGCGGTGGTCAGGGAGCGCGAGAAGGAGCCCTTCTCGCACAGCGCACGGCTGGTCGAGCTGATCCGCGACGCCCTCCCGCAGGCCGCCAAGCGCACCGGCGGCAACCCCGCCAAGCGCACCTTCCAGGCCCTGCGTATCGAGGTCAACGGCGAGCTCTCCGTCCTGGAGCGGGCCATTCCGGCCGCCGTGACATCCCTCGCCGTCGGCGGCCGGATCGCCGTCCTCTCGTACCACTCGCTGGAGGACCGCCTCGTCAAGCAGGTCTTCGCGGCCGGGGCCGCCAACACCGCGCCGCCCGGTCTGCCCGTCGTGCCCGAGCGCTACCAGCCCCGGCTGAGACTCCTCACCCGCGGCGCCGAACTGCCCTCGGAGGAAGAGATCGCGGAGAACCGCCGCGCGGCCCCGGCGCGGCTGCGGGGGGCGCAGCGGATCCGGGAGGACGCTCTGTGAGCGGACCGGCCAAGCAGTTGAAGGGGCGGGCCGCGCGGCTCGCCCAGCTGATGCCCTCCGGCTCCAGTTCGGCGGCGCGTACCCCCTTCGTCCTGCTGGTCGTGCTGCTCCTCGGCGGGGGGCTGATCACCCTGCTGCTGCTGAACTCCTCCCTCAACGAGGGCTCGTTCCAGCTGAGCGAACTCAAGAAGCGGACGACCGACCTCACCGACGAGGAGCAGGCGCTCCAGCGGGACGTGGACGACCGATCCGCGCCGTACGCCCTGGAGCGGCGCGCCCGTGAGCTGGGCATGGTGCCGGGCGGCAGCCCCGCCTTCCTCAATCCGGACGGTACGGTCCGCGGCGTGCCGGGCGCCGGGGCGTCGCCCTCCGCCCAGCCGTCGGCCCAGTCGCAGGGACTGCCCTCCCCCATGGAGGAGGGCCCGCCCGGGGCGGTCACCTCGCCGTACCCCGCGGCCTCCGACACGGCCGCCCCGTCCCCGCTCCCGTTCCCGTCCGCGTTCCCCTCCCTCACCGCGCGCGAGACCCCCGAGCCGGTGCCCGCACCGGCATCCGGCACGCCGGCCCCGACGACCCCCGGCAGGTGACCCAGTGCCCTCCCAGGAACCCCCGCGCCGCCGGGTGCCCAAGCCCGCGCGCTCCGGGAACGACGGACGGTCCCGCCCCGCGTCCCGGCCCGCCGCGCGCCGCCCGGGGCCCGGGGCCCGTTCCTCGCGGCAGATCAGGCTCGGCAGCCCCCGCCCACGGCTGCGGCTGGTCAGCCTCGGACTGACCCTCGTCATGCTGGCGTTCGTCGTGCGGCTCCTCCAGGTGCAGGCGATCGACGCCAGCGCGTACGCCGCCAAGGCGGAGAAGAGCCGCTACCTCAGCCACACGATCGCGGCCGAGCGCGGGAAGATCACCGACCGTTCCGGGATCGCCCTCGCCACCAGCGTCGACGCGTACGACATCACCGCCGACCCGTCGATGTTCACCGCCGACTTCACCAAGGTCCCGGACGCCCCCGAACAGGCCGCCGCGCTGCTCGCCCCGATCCTGGGGGCGCAGAGCGCCGACATCGTGAAGAAGCTCAGGACCCCCGACTCCCCCCGCTACACCGTGCTGGCACGCCGCCAGACCCCGCAGGTCTGGAACCAGATCAAGGACCTCAAGCGCGTACTCGCCGAGAAGGCGAACAAGGCGAGCAAGGCCGCCAAGGGGAAGGCCACCGTCGTCAGTGTGCTGTCGGGCGTCCTCCAGGAGGCCAGCAGCAAGCGCGTGTACCCCAACGGCGATCTCGCCGCCGGGATACTGGGGTACGTCAACGCCGCGGGCCGCGGCGCGGGCGGTGTCGAATCCATGCTGGACAAACAGCTGGCCGGCGAGGACGGAAAGGTCACCTACGCCCAGTCGGGGGGCCGTCGTGTCCCCACCGCCAGCTCCCACGAGACCCCCGCCGTGCCCGGCTCCGACATCGAGCTGACCATCGACCGGGACATCCAGTGGGCCGCCCAGCAGGCCATCACCGACCAGGTGAAGGAGTCCAAGGCGGACCGCGGCTATGTGGTGGTCCAGAACACCCGGACGGGCGAGGTGCTCGCCATGGCCAACGCCCCCGGCTTCGACCCCAACGACGTTTCCGCGGCCAACGCCGCCGCCATGGGCAACGCGGCCCTCCAGGACGTGTACGAGCCCGGCTCCACCAGCAAGGTCATGTCGATGGCCGCCGTACTGGAGGAGGAGGTCGCCACCCCCGCCACCCATGTGGTGGTCCCGAACCGGCTGCACCGCGGGGACCGGCTCTTCAAGGACGACATCGACCACCCCACCTGGAACCTGACCCTCAACGGCGTCCTCGCCAAGTCCAGCAACATCGGCACGATCCTGGCGACCGGCCAGCTCGGCGGGACACAGCCCGAGGCCAACAAGGTCCTCCACTCGTATCTGAGCAAGTTCGGCATCGGCCGGCCCACCGGTCTCGGCTATCCCGGCGAAACCCAGGGCATCCTGGCCGAGCCGCAGGACTGGTCCACCTCACAGCAGTACACGATCCCCTTCGGCCAGGGACTCTCCCTCAACGCGATGCAGGCCGCCTCGGTCTACTCGACCATCGCCAACGGCGGCGTACGGATCGACCCCACCCTGGTCCGCGGCACCCAGGGCCCCGACGGTCGCTTCACCGCCGCCCCCGCGCCCAAGAAGACCCGCGTGGTGAGCGAGCGGACCGCCAAGACGCTCGCCACCATGCTGGAGTCGGTCGTCGGCAACGAGGAGGGGACCGGCACCAAGGCCGCCATCCCCGGCTACCGCGTCGCGGGCAAGACGGGTACGGCCAACCGGGTCGACCCGAAGCTCGGCGTCTACAAGGGCTACACCGCCTCCTTCGCCGGCTTCGCGCCCGCCGACGACCCGCAGATCACCGTCTACTGCGCCATTCAGAACCCCACCAAGGGCAGCTACTTCGGCGGACAGATCTGCGGACCCATCTACAAGAAGGTCATGGAGTTCGCTCTCAAGACGCTGCAGGTCGAACCGACCGGCAGTAAACCCGCCCGGCTGCCGGTCACCTTCAAACCCGGCGAGTGACCCCAGGGAAAGCCCCAGTGACAACCATCACCCCCGATTCCGGGAACCACCCGGAACCCCCCGCGCACCAGTCCCCCTCACGTGGCTCAGGGCCCGCGGAGCCCGGTACGCTCACCGCCGTGCCACAAGCTGATCAGTACCGAACCACCCCGAAGGACGCCCCTGTGAACCATCCGGGGACGCCCCGTCCGGACCGGGTACGCCCGACCTCCCTCGCGGAACTGGCGGCCCGGCTGGGCGTCCAGGCACCGGATCCGGGGGAGGTGAGGGGCCCCGGGGAAGCGACCGGCATCACCCACGATTCACGCGCCGTACGCCCAGGGGACGTGTACGCCGCCCTCCCCGGCGCCCGCCTCCACGGCGCCGACTTCGCCGCCCAGGCCGCCGACCTCGGGGCCGCCGCGATCCTGACGGACCCGGCGGGCGCCGAGCGCGCCGCGGCCACCGGCCTGCCGGTCCTGATCGTCCCGGACCCGCGCGGCCGTATGGGACAGCTCGCCGCCGAGATCTACGGATACCCCGGCAGGGATCTCCTCCAGATCGGGATCACCGGCACCTCGGGCAAGACCACCACGGCGTATCTCATCGAGGGCGGACTGCGCGGCGCCGGCCGCCGTACCGGTCTGATCGGCACCGTCGAGACGCGCATCGGCGACGAGCGCATCAAGTCGGAGCGCACCACCCCCGAGGCCACCGACCTCCAGGCGCTCTTCGCCGTCATGCGCGAGCGCGGCGTCGAATCCGTCGCGATGGAGGTCTCCAGCCACGCCCTGGTGCTCGGCCGGGTCGACGGCTGTGTGTTCGATGTCGCCGTCTTCAACAACCTCAGCCCGGAGCACATGGAGTTCCACTCCGGCATGGAGGACTACTTCCAGGCGAAGGCGCGGCTCTTCACCCCGGAGCGAAGCAGGACCGGCGTCGTGAACTTCGACGACGAGTACGGCCGCCGGCTCGTCTCGCAGGCGACCGTCCCGGTCATCACCTTCTCGGCGGAGGGCCACCCGGACGCCGACTGGCGCGCCGAGGACGTCGAGGTCGGCTCCCACGGCTCCACCTTCACCGCCATCGGCCCCAAGGGCGAGCGGGTACGGGCCGAGGCACCACTGCCGGGACCATTCAATGTCGCCAACACCCTGGCCGCGATCGTCACCCTCGCCGTCGCCGGGATCGACCCGCACACCGCGGCCGACGGGATCGCCGCCGTCCCCGGCGTGCCGGGCCGGCTGGAGCGGGTGGAGGCAGGTCAGCCGTATCTCGCCGTCGTCGACTACGCCCACAAGACGGACGCCGTCGAATCGGTCCTGCGCTCGCTGCGCAAGGTCACCAAGGGCAAGGTGCACATCGTCCTCGGCTGCGGCGGCGACCGCGACAAGAACAAGCGCGGCCCGATGGGCGCGGCGGCGGCCCGGCTCGCCGACACCGCCGTACTGACCTCCGACAACCCGCGTGGCGAGGACCCGCTCGCCATCCTCGCCGCCATGCTCGCGGGCGCCGCGGAGGTGCCGATCCATGAGCGCGGGGACGTCCTGGTCGACGCCGACCGGGCCTCCGCCATCGCCGCCGCGGTGGCCCTGGCCCAGGACGACGACACCGTACTGGTCGCCGGCAAGGGGCATGAGCAGGGCCAGGACATCGCCGGGGTGGTACGCGCCTTCGACGACCGTCAGGTCCTGCGCGAGGCCATCGAGCGCTCCCTCCGCCACCGGCCGGGCCGTGAGCCCGGCCATGAGCACCGTCACGAGAACAACAGTCAGGGATGACCCAGTGATCGCCCTCTCTCTCGCCGAGATCGCCGCCATCGTCGGCGGGCAGCCGCACGACATACCGGATCCGGCCGTCCGTGTCACCGGATCCGTCGTCTACGACTCCCGCGCGGTGGAGACCGGCAGCCTGTTCGCCGCCTTCGCCGGAGAGCGCGTCGACGGCCACGACTACGCGCGGGGTGCCGTCGAGGCGGGCGCGGTGGCCGTACTGGCCACCCGCCCCGTCGGGGTGCCCGCGATCGTCGTGGACGATGTCGTACGCGCCCTCGGCGCCCTCGCCCGTACCGTCGTGGAGCGCCTCGGCGCCACCACCGTCGCGCTGACCGGCTCGGCCGGCAAGACCAGCACCAAGGACCTCATCGCCCAACTGCTCCAGCGCAGCGCGCCCACGATCTGGCCGGAGGGCAATCTCAACAACGAGATCGGCCTGCCGGTGACCGCTCTGCGGGCGGTCGAGGACACCCGCTACCTCGTCCTCGAAATGGGCGCGCGCTACATCGGCGACATCCGCTACCTCACCGGACTCGTCCCGCCGCGCATCGGTCTCGTACTGAACGTCGGCACCGCCCACATCGGCGAGTTCGGCGGCCGGGAGCAGATCGCCCAGGCGAAGGGGGAAATGGTCGAGTCCCTGCCGTCCGCGGCCGAGGGCGGGGTGGCGGTGCTCAACGCCGACGACCCGCTCGTCCGCGCGATGGTCACCCGCACCAAGGCCCGTACCGTCCTGTTCGGAGAGTCAGACGAAGCAGACGTACGGGCAGAGAACGTCCGCCTCACCGAGACCGGACAGCCCGCTTTCCGGCTTCGAACACCCTCCGGGTGCAGCGACGTGACGCTGCGGCTGTACGGTGAGCACCACGTGTCGAACGCGCTCGCCGCGGCCGCCGTCGCCCATGAGTTGGGCATGTCCGTCGACGAGATCGCCGTGGCGCTCTCCGAGGCGGGAACCCTCTCCCGCTGGCGTATGGAGGTCACCGAGCGCGCGGACGGCGTGACGATCGTCAACGACGCCTACAACGCGAACCCTGAATCCATGAGAGCGGCGCTCCGCGCGCTGGTCGCCATGGGTGGTGCCTCACGGGCCACGGGGGGCCGTACGTGGGCGGTGCTCGGCTTGATGGCCGAGCTGGGTGACGAATCGCTCGCCGAGCACGACGCGGTCGGACGGCTCGCCGTCCGGCTCAACGTCAGCAAGCTCGTGGCAGTCGGGGGCAGGGAAGCGTCCTGGCTGCAATTGGGCGCTTACAACGAGGGTTCGTGGGGTGAGGAGTCGGTGCACGTGTCCGACGCGCAGGCGGCGGTCGACCTGTTGCGCAGTGAACTGCGTCCGGGAGACGTCGTGCTGGTGAAGGCTTCGAGGTCGGTCGGTCTGGAGCGAGTCGCCCTGGCACTGCTGGAGAACGCCACCGAGGGCGAGGTCGCCGGCCGATGAGGCAGATCCTCTTCGCGGGAGCCATCGGGCTCTTCCTGACCCTGATCGGCACTCCGCTGCTGATCAAGCTCCTGGCCCGCAAGGGATACGGGCAGTTCATCCGGGACGACGGCCCGCGCACGCACGGCAGCAAGAAGGGCACGCCCACCATGGGCGGCATCGCCTTCATCCTGGCCACGCTCATCGCGTACGCCCTGGCGAAGGTGATCACCGGTGAGGACCCGACCTTCTCGGGTGTGCTGGTGCTGTTCCTGATGGCGGGGATGGGGCTCGTCGGGTTCCTCGACGACTACATCAAGATCGTGAAGCAGCGGTCGCTGGGCCTGCGGGCCAAGGCGAAGATGGCCGGCCAGCTGATCGTCGGTATCGCCTTCGCGGTGCTGTCGCTCCAGTTCGCCGACTACCGCGGCAACACCCCCGCCTCCACCAGGCTGTCGTTCGTCACGGACTTCGGCTGGTCGATCGGCCCGGTGCTGTTCGTGGTCTGGGCGCTGTTCATGATTCTCGCGATGTCCAACGGGGTGAACCTGACGGACGGTCTCGACGGTCTCGCCACCGGCGCCTCGGTGATGGTCTTCGGCGCGTACACCTTCATCGGTCTGTGGCAGTTCCAGGAGTCCTGCGCCAACGCGACGACCCTGACCAACCCCAACGCCTGTTTCGAGGTACGAGATCCGCTGGACCTCGCGGTCGTCGCCTCGGCGCTGATGGGCTCCTGCTTCGGCTTCCTGTGGTGGAACACCTCACCGGCCAAGATCTTCATGGGGGACACCGGTTCGCTCGCGCTCGGCGGCGCGCTCGCCGGTCTGGCGATCTGCTCCCGTACGGAGTTCCTGATGGCCATCCTCGGCGGCCTGTTCGTGATGATCACCATGTCCGTGGTCATCCAGGTCGGTTCGTTCAAGATGACCGGCAAGCGCGTCTTCCGGATGGCACCACTCCAGCACCACTTCGAACTCAAGGGGTGGTCCGAAGTCCTTGTGGTGGTGCGGTTCTGGATCATCCAGGGCATGTGCGTCATCGTGGGTCTGGGGCTCTTCTACGCAGGGTGGGCGGCCGAGAAGTGAACTGGCACGGCAAGCGGGTCACCGTCGCGGGTCTCGGGGTCTCCGGGATCCCGGCGGCCCGGGTGCTGCGCGGACTCGGCGCGGAGGTCACCGTCGTCAACGACGGCGACGACGAGCGGGCCCGCGCCCAGGCCGCCGAGCTGGAGAAGCTGGGCGTCACCGTCCGCCTCGGCGACGGGGCGACGCTGCCCGAGGCCACCGAACTCGTCGTCACGGCCCCCGGCTGGAAGCCGGACAAGCCGCTCTTCCTGGCCGCCGCGGCGGCCGGGGTGGAGATCTGGGGCGATGTCGAGCTGGCCTGGCGGCTGCGCGGACCCGGCGCGGCCCCCTGGCTCGCCGTCACCGGCACCAACGGCAAGACGACGACCGTCAGGATGCTCGCCTCGATCCTGGCCGCCGCGGGACTGCGTACGGCCGCCGTCGGCAATATCGGCGTCTCGCTGCTGGACGCGGTCACCGGCGAGGAGACATACGACGTACTCGCCGTGGAGCTGTCCAGTTACCAGCTGCACTGGGCGCCGAGTCCGCGCGCCCACTCCGGCGCCGTGCTCAACCTCGCGCCCGACCATCTGGACTGGCACGGCTCCATGGCGGCGTACGCCGCCGACAAGGGCCGGATCTACGAGGGCAACAGCGTCGCCTGTGTCTACAACGTGGCCGACCCGGCCACCGAGGACCTGGTGCGCGCGGCCGACGTCGAGGAGGGCTGCCGCGCGATCGGCTTCACCCTCGGCACCCCGGGACCGTCCCAACTCGGCGTCGTGGACGGCATCCTGGTCGACCGCGCCTTCGTCGAGAACCGCCGGGAGCAGGCCCAGGAGCTCGCCCACGTCTCCGACGTCAACCCGCCCGTCCCGCACAACATCGCCAACGCGCTCGCCGCCGCCGCGCTGGCGCGCGCGTACGGTGTCGAGCCGGCCGCCGTACGTGACGGACTGCGCGCCTTCCGCCCCGACCCGCACCGGATCGAGCGGGTCGCCGAGGTCGCGGGCGTCACCTACATCGACGACTCCAAGGCCACCAACACCCATGCCGCCGAAGCGTCGCTCGCCGCGTACGACCCGATCGTCTGGATCGCGGGCGGTCTCGCCAAGGGCGCGACCTTCGACGAACTCGTCGGGGCGTCCGCGAAGCGGCTGCGCGGTGTGGTCCTGATCGGTAAGGACCGCGCGCTCATCCGGGAAGCCCTCGCGCGACACGCCCCCGAAGTCCCGGTCGTGGACCTCGACCGGACCGACACTGGGGCGATGTCGGCCGCGGTCCGCGAAGCGGCACGGCTCGCGCAGCCGGGGGACACGGTTCTGATGGCCCCGGCCTGCGCCTCGATGGACATGTTCGTCAACTACAACAAGCGGGGCGAGGCGTTCGCGGACGCGGTACACGCCCTCGCCGCCGAGCACGCCTGACCCGGTGTCGCAGCAGCAGGCCGCAGCCCACTGACCACCCGCGCCAGCCGCGCCAGGCACGACTGGAGGGGACAGCGACGATGCCGGCCGACGACACCGGGGACCGAGATCCGCGGCCCGCGCCGGGGCCTGTCCGGCGCGGCTGGGGCTACCTGGGCGCACTTCCGGGCGCGCCCGCTCTCGCGGGGGCGCCAGGTGGCGTGGACACCCCCGAGGAGAGCGCGCACGCCGGTGCGGACGCCCGCGCGAGGAGCCTGACCGGGCTCGCGCTGCGCGGCCGGGCCGCCGGAGCCGCTGTGGGGCAGCCGCCCAGGACCCGGCGTGGAGGCGGCAGGAGCGGCGCCCCCCGTCGGCCGCGTGGTGGCCCCCGGCGCTTCCTCGAACGGATGCGGCGTGCCTGGGACCGGCCGCTCACCGCGTACTACCTGATCCTCGGCAGCGGTCTGCTGATCACCGTGCTCGGTCTGGTGATGGTGTACTCCGCGTCGATGATCTACGCGCTCCAGTTGTCGCTGCCCTCCACGTACTTCTTCCGCAAGCAGTTCCTCGCGGTGGTTCTCGGTACCGGCCTGCTGTTGCTCGCCTCCCGGATGCCGATCAAGCTCAACCGCGCGCTCTCGTACCCGGTCCTGGTCGGGACGGTTTTCCTGATGGCGCTCGTTCAGATCCCGGGGATAGGGCGTTCCGTCAACGGCAACCAGAACTGGATCTATCTGGGCGGCCCGTTCCAGCTCCAGCCCAGTGAGTTCGGCAAGCTGGCGCTCATCCTCTGGGGTGCTGATCTGCTTGCCCGTAAACACGACAAGCGGTTACTGACCCAGTGGAAACATCTGCTGGTGCCGTTCGTCCCGGTCGCCCTGCTGCTGCTCGGACTGATCATGCTCGGCGGCGACATGGGGACCGCGATCATCCTCACGGCGATCCTCTTCGGACTGCTCTGGCTGGCGGGCGCCCCCACCCGGCTCTTCGCCGGGGTGCTCGCGGTCGCCGGGGTGATCAGCTTCGCGCTCATCAAGACCAGCGAGAACAGGCTGTCGCGGTTCGCCTGCGTCGGCGCGATCGATCTGGGCCCGGACGGGGAGTGCTGGCAGGCGGTCCACGGGATCTACGCGCTTGCCTCCGGCGGATGGTTCGGTTCCGGCCTCGGCGCGAGTGTGGAAAAGTGGGGTCAACTGCCCGAACCGCACACCGACTTCATTTTCGCCATCACCGGGGAGGAACTGGGTCTGGCGGGGACGCTGTCGGTACTCGCACTGTTCGCGGCTCTAGGCTATGCGGGTATCCGCGTGGCCGGACGCACGGAGGATCCCTTCGTGAGGTACGCCGCGGGAGGTGTGACCACCTGGATCACGGTGCAGGCCGTGATCAACATTGGTGCGGTGCTCGGCCTGCTGCCGATCGCCGGAGTCCCGCTCCCGCTGTTCTCCTACGGAGGGTCGGCCCTGCTGCCGACCATGTTCGCTATCGGGCTGCTGATCGCGTTCGCGCGAGAGGATCCCGCCGCGAAAGCGGCCCTGGCCATGCGACGGCCCGGGGTGAGATGGAAGACGATGAGACGGCGCGTCAAGAAGCGTCCGTCCGGAGAGCGGTGAATTTCGGTGCATGTCGTACTCGCCGGTGGGGGGACCGCCGGCCACATCGAGCCCGCGCTCGCCCTCGCGGACGCCCTGCGCAGGCAGGACCCCACCGTGGGGATCACGGCCCTCGGCACGGAGCGCGGACTGGAGACCAGGCTCGTACCGGAGCGGGGATACGAACTGGGGCTGATCCCCGCCGTACCGCTGCCGCGCAAACCCACGCCCGAACTGATCACCGTCCCCGGGCGGCTGCGCGGCACGATCAAGGCCGCCGAGCAGATCCTGGAGCGCACCAAGGCGGACTGTGTGGTGGGCTTCGGCGGCTATGTCGCGCTGCCCGGCTATCTGGCCGCCAAACGGCTCGGTGTGCCGATCATCGTCCATGAGGCCAACGCCAGGCCCGGACTGGCCAACAAGATCGGCTCGCGGTACGCGGCCGGTGTGGCCGTCTCCACCCCGGACAGCAAGCTGCGCGGCGCCCGTTACATCGGCATCCCGCTGCGCCGCACCATCGCCACCCTCGACCGGGCCCGGGTGCGCCCCGAGGCGCGCGCGGCGTTCGGGCTCGATCCCAATCTGCCGACGCTGCTCGTCTCCGGTGGCTCCCAGGGCGCGCGCCGGCTCAACGAGGTGATCCAGCAGATCGCTCCGGTGCTCCAGCGCTCCGGAATTCAGATCCTGCACGCGGTCGGTCCGAAGAATGAAATGCCGCGCGTGGACAACATGCCCGGAATGCCGCCTTATATCCCGGTACCGTATGTGGACCGGATGGACCTCGCGTACGCCGCGGCCGACATGATGCTCTGCCGCGCGGGCGCGATGACCGTCGCCGAACTCTCCGCCGTCGGACTGCCGGCCGCCTATGTACCGCTGCCGATCGGCAACGGTGAACAGCGGCTCAACGCCCAGCCGGTGGTGAAGGCCGGCGGTGGACTGCTGGTCGACGACGCCGAACTGACCCCCGAGTGGGTCCAGAGCCATGTGCTCCCGGTGCTCGCCGATCCGCACCGGCTGTACGAGATGTCCCGCGCGGCCTCCGAGTTCGGCCGTCGGGACGCTGATGATCTGCTCGTAGGAATGGTGTACGAGGCGATCGCCGCACGCCGCCAGGCGTAGCGGCGCAGGGAGGCAGGGGAGCGTGGCCGGACCGACGACCGCCGAGCGTGGCGCCCGACCGCGGTCGGAGTCCGGCCGCCCCGACGAGGGGCCGCCGGGCCGCCGGTTCCGGCTCCCCCGCCTCCGTATCTCCTCCCGTGTGTTGATCGTTTTTCTCGCCGCGGTCCTGCTCGTCGGCGGCGGCGTCTGGGCGCTGTACGGCTCCTCGTGGCTGCGGATCGAGAAGGTGAACACCATGGGCACCGACGCGCTCACCCGCGCCGAGGTCGTGGCCGCCGCCGACGTGCCGGTCGGGGCTCCGCTGATTTCCGTCGACACGGACGGGATTGAGGCGCGGCTCCGTCGGAAGCTGCCGCGTATCGATTCGGTCGAGGTGGTGCGTTCATGGCCGAACGACATCGGGCTGAAAGTGATCGAGCGAAAGCCCGTACTGCTTCTCGAAAATGGAGCAAAGTTCATCGAAGTGGACGCCGGGGGGGTGCGTTTCGCCACCGTCGAGAAGGCGCCCAAGGATGTCCCCCTCCTCGAATTGGCGGTGGACAGGTCGGCCGCGACGCGACGCTTCGGAACAGAGCGGCTGACGCGTGAAGCGGTCCGGGTCCACGCCGAACTGCCGGAGAAAGTGGCCGGGAGCATCAGGGTCGTACGAGTCCGTTCGTACGACTCGATCTCCCTGGAGCTGACCGGCGGCCGTACGGTGATGTGGGGAAGCGGAGAGGACGGTACGGCCAAGGCGCGTGCGCTCACCGCTCTCATGAAAGCCGTCCCCACGGCGGGGCACTTCGATGTGAGCGCACCCACCGCGCCTGCGGCGTCGGGGAGTTGACGCGCATATGTGCTGGCCAGCACCCTGGTTGGTCAGCGCTATGGGTGATCACATAGGGTGAAAAGAAAAACGGGAGGTTCGGCGTGTTCGTTGAACGTGCGCCACTTGTCGACTTAGTGTCCTGTTCGGAAGAGTCCAAGAAGCGGACACACTGGTAACCCTGAACTTCAACGTGAGGGTTTGGGTCGGCGTTTCGGACCGTCCCATCGGCATCAGTCGTCGCGGCGCCACATCAGCGAAGCGACGACACGTAACTCGAGGCGAGAGGCCTTCGACGTGGCAGCACCGCAGAACTACCTCGCAGTCATCAAGGTCATCGGTGTCGGCGGCGGTGGTGTCAATGCCATCAACCGAATGATCGAGGTCGGCCTCAAGGGTGTCGAGTTCATCGCGATCAACACCGACGCGCAAGCCCTGTTGATGAGCGACGCCGACGTCAAGCTCGACGTCGGCCGCGAACTCACCCGCGGCCTCGGCGCCGGAGCGAACCCGGCAGTCGGCCGCAAGGCGGCAGAGGACCACCGCGAGGAGATCGAGGAGGTCCTCAAGGGGGCCGACATGGTCTTCGTCACCGCCGGCGAGGGCGGCGGCACCGGCACCGGCGGCGCGCCCGTCGTCGCCAATATCGCCCGCTCGCTGGGCGCCCTCACGATCGGTGTGGTCACCCGCCCGTTCACCTTCGAGGGCCGCCGTCGCGCGAACCAGGCGGAGGACGGCATCGCCGAACTCCGCGAAGAGGTCGACACCCTCATCGTCATCCCCAACGACCGGCTGCTGTCCATCTCGGACCGCCAGGTCAGCGTCCTCGACGCGTTCAAGTCCGCGGACCAGGTGCTGCTGTCGGGTGTCCAGGGCATCACCGACCTCATCACCACCCCCGGCCTGATCAACCTCGACTTCGCCGACGTCAAGTCCGTGATGTCCGAGGCGGGCTCCGCGCTCATGGGTATCGGCTCGGCCCGCGGCGACGACCGCGCGGTGGCCGCCGCCGAGATGGCGATCTCCTCGCCGCTCCTCGAAGCGTCCATCGACGGCGCCCGCGGTGTCCTGCTCTCCATCTCCGGCGGCAGCGACCTCGGTCTCTTCGAGATCAACGAGGCGGCGCAGCTGGTCAGCGAGGCGGCCCACCCCGAGGCCAACATCATCTTCGGCGCCGTCATCGACGACGCCCTGGGCGACGAGGTACGGGTCACCGTGATCGCGGCCGGCTTCGACGGCGGCCAGCCGCCGACCAGGCGCGAGACCGTACTCGGCGCGGGCTCCGCCAAGCGCGACGAGCAGCCGTCGCCCTCCCGGTCCTCGGACACCGGCCGCTCCGGCGGACTCGGCACCGTACCGCCGCGCGAGGACGGCCCGGCCAAGCCCGAGCCCCTCCCGACGGTCAACGAGAAGCCGCTCTCCCCGGTGAACCCGCCGCAGGTTCCCCCGGCCCGTCCGTACCAGGACAGTCAGGCCGAGGAACTGGACGTCCCGGACTTCTTGAAGTGATACGGCAGCACGAAACACGGAGCGGCGCGCACTTCGCCTTCACCGACCGGTGGGGCGGGGTGAGCGCCGCTCCGTATGATCAGCTCAATCTCGGCGGCGCGGTCGGCGACGACCCCGGGGCCGTACGCGCCAACCGCGAACTCGCCGCGAAGTCCCTGGCGCTCGACCCCGGACGGGTCGTCTGGATGAACCAGGTGCACGGCCGCGAAGTGGCCGTGGTCGACGGGCCCTGGACAAGCGCGGACATCCCGGCCGTCGACGCGATCGTCACTCAGCGGCGCGGACTGGCACTCGCCGTACTCACCGCGGACTGCGTTCCGCTGCTGCTGGCCGACCCGGTCGCCGGGATCGTGGCCGCCGCCCACGCGGGCCGGCCCGGTCTGGTCGCGGGGATCGTACCGGCCGCCGTCGAGGCGATGATCACACTCGGCGCGGAGCCGTCCCGGATCACCGCCCGTACCGGACCGGCCGTCTGCGGTCGCTGCTACGAAGTCCCCGAGCCGATGCGGGACGAGGTCGCCGCCGTCGTACCGGAGGCCCACTCCGAGACCAGTTGGTCCACCCCGGCCGTGGATGTCGTCGCCGGGGTGCATGCCCAGCTCGACGCGCTCGGGGTCCGGGACCGGCAGCGCTCGGTGGTCTGCACACTGGAGTCGGACGACCACTATTCGTACCGCCGCGACCGCACCACCGGACGGCTCGCCGGCTATGTCTGGCTGGACTGATAAGCACATGAAGGATCGGAAGACCGAACTCGCCGAGAATCTGGCGAGGGTGGAGGAACGTATCTCCTCCGCCTGCGCCGCCGCCGGGCGTCCGCGGGAGGACGTGACCCTGATCGTGGTCACCAAGACCTACCCCGCGAGCGATGTCCGGCTCCTCCATGAACTCGGCGTACGGCACGTCGCCGAGAACCGGGACCAGGACGCCGCCCCCAAGGCCGCTGCCTGCGCGGATTTGTCGCTGACCTGGCACTTTGTTGGTCAATTGCAGACGAACAAAGCCCGTTCCGTAGCCAGTTACGCCGAAGTCGTGCAGTCTGTCGACCGGATCAAGCTGGTTTCGGCGCTCTCCGCCGCCGCGGTGCGCGCGGAGCGTGAGCTGATCTGTCTGATTCAGGTCGCCCTGGACGCCGAGTCCGGCGAACGAGGTGAGCGGGGCGGCACGGCACCCGACGGAATCGAGGAGTTGGCCAGGGAAGTGGCCGGTGCACCAGGACTGCGGCTCGGCGGTCTGATGACCGTGGCGCCGCTCGCCGGACCGTACGCGGGACGGCAACAGGCGGCGTTCGAGCGGCTGCTGGAATTCTCATCCCGCCTGCGCGCGGACCATCCGGCTGCGAACATGGTCTCAGCAGGGATGAGTGCGGACCTTGAGGACGCCGTGAAGGCCGGTGCGACACATGTACGCGTCGGTACGGCGGTACTCGGAGTCCGCCCCAGCCTCGGGTAACGTCGCCAAGCAAGTCGGACCACAGCAGAAAATATGGTCATTTCGCCAAAAAGCGGACAGACCTCGTGGATCGCGGGCACTTGGTGACGAGGCCGATCCACCACAGAGCGGAGGACTCAGAGCATGGCCGGCGCGATGCGCAAGATGGCGGTCTACCTCGGCCTCGTGGAGGACGATGGGTACGACGGCCGGGGCTTCGACCCCGACGACGATTTCGAACCCGAGCCGGAGCCCGAACGGGATCACCGGCGTCACCAGCCCGTGCGCCAGCCGGAGCGGGAAGAGCCGGTGCGGATGGCCCAGCCGCCCGCGCAGCGCGAGCGCGAGCCGGTGTCCCTAGCGGCAGAAAGCGGACGTCCCGCCCGAATCGCCCCCGTGGCGTCCATCACACCTGAACGTCCGAGCCTGGAGAAGAACGCACCGGTGATCATGCCCAAGGTTGTGTCGGAGCGGGAGCCCTACCGCATCACCACGCTGCACCCGAGGACCTACAACGAGGCCCGTACTATCGGGGAACACTTCCGCGAGGGCACCCCGGTGATCATGAATCTGACCGAGATGGACGACACCGATGCGAAGCGACTTGTCGACTTTGCCGCGGGACTTGTCTTCGGTCTCCATGGCAGCATTGAGCGAGTGACCCAGAAGGTGTTCCTGCTGTCTCCTGCTAACGTCGATGTCACGGCGGAGGACAAGGCCCGCATCGCAGAGGGCGGGTTCTTCAACCAGAGCTAGGAAGCAGTACCGGGAACGACCCGGTCGAACGGCGGGAAAGACCCGGCGGACGGCCGGACCAGAGTGAGCCAGGGGAGAGGGAAGCAGCGGGATGGGCGTCGCACTACAGGTGGTTTACATCGCGCTGATGTGCTTCCTCATCGTGCTTATTTTCCGGTTGGTCATGGACTACGTCTTCCAGTTCGCCCGCTCATGGCAGCCCGGCAAGGCGATGGTGGTCGTTCTTGAGGCCACCTACACTGTCACGGATCCACCGCTCAAGCTTCTGCGGCGGTTCATCCCGCCGTTGCGTTTCGGGGGCGTGGCACTCGACCTGTCCTTCTTCGTTCTGATGATCATCGTTTACATCCTGATCACGCTTGTGAGCAACCTGGCGAGGGGATTGTGAACGAAACGGTCTTGCCGACTGCCGACGACTACGTAGAGGTGAAGTAGAGATGCCGTTGACCCCTGAGGACGTGCGGAACAAGCAGTTCACGACCGTCCGCCTCCGAGAAGGCTACGACGAGGACGAGGTCGATGCCTTTCTCGACGAGGTCGAGGCGGAACTGACCCGCTTGCTCCGCGAGAACGAGGACCTGCGCGCCAAGCTGGCCGCCGCCACGCGTGCCGCCGCGCAGAACCAACAGCAGCAGGGTATGCGGAAGCCTCCTGAACAGCAGGAACGGCCGGGTGCCCCGGTACCCGCCGCCATATCCGGACCGCCGCAGCAGCAGCAGCCCCCGCAGATGGGTCCGCCCCAGCTGCCCGGTGGTGCTCCGCAGCTGCCCGCGGGTCCGAGCGGGCACGGCCACCCCGGTCCGGGCGGTCATGACCCGCGGGGCCAGCACGGCCCCGGTCCGATGGGTCAGGGCGGTCCCATGCAGCAGGGCGGCCCCATGCAGGGCGGTCCGATGCAGGGTGGCCCCATGCAGGGCGGTCCGATGCAGGGTGGCCCCATGCAGCAGGGCGGTCCCATGGGTGGACCGATGGGCGGCCCCATGGGCGGCCACGGCCCGCAGATGGGGCAGCCCGGTCAGGGCCCCGGCGGCGACAGCGCGGCGCGGGTCCTCTCGCTCGCCCAGCAGACCGCCGACCAGGCGATCGCCGAGGCGCGCTCCGAGGCCAACAAGATCGTCGGCGAGGCGCGCAGCCGTGCCGAGGGTCTGGAGCGGGACGCACGCGCCAAGGCGGACGCGCTGGAGCGGGACGCGCAGGAGAAGCACCGCGTGGCGATGGGCTCCCTGGAGTCCGCGCGCGCGACGCTGGAGCGCAAGGTCGAGGACCTGCGTGGCTTCGAGCGCGAGTACCGTACGCGGCTGAAGTCCTACCTGGAGAGCCAGCTGCGTCAGCTGGAGACCCAGGCCGACGACTCGCTGGCCCCGCCGAGGACCCCGGCGACCGCGTCTCTGCCGCCGTCGCCGTCCATGGCTCCGGCCGGTGCGGGTGCGATGGGACACAGCATGGGCGGCAGCCCGTCCATGGGCGGCTCCATGGGTGGCCACACGCCCTCGCCGGGCCCGTCGTACGGCGGTCAGCAGCAGATGTCGCCGGCGATGACCCAGCCGATGGCACCGGTGCGGCCGCAGGCGCCGCAGCCGATGCAGCAGGCGCCGTCGCCGATGCGGGGTTTTCTGATCGACGAGGACGACAACTGAGGGGCGGCGGGCGCGCGAGCAGCGCGTAGCCGTCGGCAGGCTGAGGGCTGGGCCCGGGGTTTCCACCTCGGGCCCAGCCCTTTTTGTCGGCGGGTGGGGGTGCGGTGGCCGGCCTGGCCGCTGGGGCCCCGGTCCGGCCCGGCCGGGGGGCCGGGCCGGACCGTTCCGGGGGCGTGTCAGATCTTGCGCAGGTGGAACGTGAGGGACAGGCCCTCGTCCGTGAAGGCCGTGCCGTACGCCTCGTCCGCTTCGCCCGTGGCGAAGTCCGCCGCCAGGACCTCCTCGGAGATCAGCGGGGCGTGGGCCGTCAGGGCCTCCGTGGTGGCCGGGGACGACGCCGTCCAGCGGACCGCGATGCGGTCCGCCACGTCGAGGCCGCTGTTCTTGCGGGCCTCCTGGATGAGGCGGATCGCGTCACGGGCCAGGCCCGCGAGGCGCAGTTCCGGGGTGATCTCCAGGTCCAGGGCGACCGTCGCGCCGGAGTCCGAGGCGACCGACCAGCCCTCGCGCGGGGTCTCCGTGATGATCACCTCGTCGGGGGCGAGCGAGACCGGCTCGCCGTCCACGGTCACCGTGGCCGTACCGTCGCGCAGGGCGGCGGAGAGGGCCGCCGCGTCCGCCTCGGCGACGGCCTTGGCCACCGCCTGCACGCCCTTGCCGAAACGCTTGCCCAGCGCGCGGAAGTTCGCCTTGGCCGTGGTGTCGACCAGCGAGCCGCCCACCTCGGAGAGCGTCGCCAGCGCGGAGACGTTCAACTCCTCGGTGATCTGGGCGCGCAGCTCGGCGGAGAGGTTCTCGAAGCCTGTCGCCGCGATCAGCGCGCGGGACAGCGGCTGGCGGGTCTTCACGCCCGACTCGGCGCGCGTCGCGCGGCCCAGCTCGACCAGCCTGCGTACCAGCGTCATCTGCCGCGAGAGCGCCGGATCGATCGCCGTGAGGTCGGCCTCCGGCCAGCTCGTCAGATGGACCGACTCCGCCGCCTCGGCCGTCACCGGCACGATCATGTCCTGCCAGACCCGCTCGGTGATGAACGGGGTCAGCGGGGCCATCAGCCGCGTGACCGTTTCGACCACCTCGTGCAGGGTGCGCAGCGCCGCCTTGTCACCTCCCCAGAAGCGGCGGCGCGAGCGGCGTACGTACCAGTTGGAGAGATCGTCGACGAACGCCGAGAGCAGCTTGCCGGTGCGCTGGGTGTCGTACGCCTCCATGGCCTGGGTGGTCTGGTCGACCAGCGCGTGCAGCTCGCTCAGCAGCCAGCGGTCGAGCAGCGGGCGGTCGGCCGGTGCCGGATCGGCTTCGCTCGGCGCCCAGTTGGAGGTGCGCGCGTACAGGGCCTGGAAGGCGACGGTGTTCCAGTATGTGAGCAGCGTCTTGCGGACGACCTCCTGGATGGTGCCGTTGCCGACGCGGCGGGCCGCCCACGGGGAGCCGCCTGCCGCCATGAACCAGCGGACCGCGTCCGCGCCGTGCTGGTCCATCAGCGGGATCGGCTGGAGGATATTGCCCAGGTGCTTGGACATCTTGCGGCCGTCCTCGGCGAGGATATGGCCGAGACAGACCACGTTCTCGTACGACGACTTGTCGAAGACCAGCGTGCCGACGGCCATCAGCGTGTAGAACCAGCCGCGCGTCTGGTCGATCGCCTCCGAGATGAACTGCGCCGGGTAGCGCTTCTCGAAGAGGTCCTTGTTCTTGTACGGGTAGCCCCATTGCGCGAACGGCATCGAACCCGAGTCGTACCAGGCGTCGATGACCTCCGGGACCCGGGTGGCCTCCAGCGAACAGCCGTCGGTGGGGCAGCCGAACGTGACCGCGTCGATGAACGGGCGGTGCGGGTCCAGCGCGGACTGGTCGGTGCCCGTCAGCTCGCTCAGCTCGGCGCGCGAGCCCACGCATGTCAGATGGTTGTCCGCACAGCGCCAGATGGGCAGCGGAGTGCCCCAGTAGCGGTTACGGGACAGCGCCCAGTCGACGTTGTTGTTCAGCCAGTCCCCGTACCGGCCGTGCTTGACCGAGTCCGGGAACCAGTTGGTCCCTTCGTTCTCCTCAAGCAGCCGGTCCTTGATCGCTGTCGTGCGGATGTACCAGGACGGCTGCGCGTAGTAGAGGAGCGCGGTGTGGCAGCGCCAGCAGTGCGGGTAGCTGTGCTCGTAGGGCACATGGCGCAGCAACAGCCCCCGTGCGCGCAGGTCATCGGTGAGCGCTTCGTCCGCCTTCTTGAAGAAGACCCCGCCGACCAGCGGGACGCTCTCCTCGAAGGTGCCGTCGGGGCGGACCGGGTTGACGACCGGGAGGCCGTACGCGCGGCAGACCTTGAGGTCGTCCTCGCCGAAGGCCGGGGACTGGTGGACCAGACCCGTACCGTCCTCGGTCGTGACGTACTCGGCGTTGACGACGTAGTGCGCCTCGGTCCCCTCTGGGAAGTCGATCAGCGCGAAGGGGCGGTCATATGTCCAGCGCTCCATCTCGCGGCCGGTGAACGACTCGCCGGTGGTCTCCCAGCCCTCGCCGAGCGCCTTCTCCAGCAGTGGCCGGGCGACGACGAGCTTCTCCTCGCCGTTCGTCGCGACGACATAGCTGACGTCGGGGTGCGCGGCGACGGCGGTGTTCGAGACCAGGGTCCAGGGGGTGGTCGTCCAGACCAGCAGCGCCGCCTCGCCCGCGAGGGGGCCCGAGGTGAGCGGGAAGCGTACGAAGACGGAGGGGTCGACGACCGTCTCGTACCCCTGCGCCAGCTCATGGTCGGACAGGCCCGTCTGGTCGCGCGGACACCAGGGCGCGACGCGGTAGTCCTGGACCAGCAGGCCCTTGTTGAAGATCTCCTTCAGCGACCACCAGACGGACTCGATGTACTCCGGGTCCATCGTGCGGTACGCGTCGTCCAGATCGACCCAGTACCCCATGCGGGTCGTCAGCTCGGCGAAGGCGTCGGTGTGCCGGGTGACGGACTCGCGGCACTTGGCGTTGAACTCCGCGATGCCGTACGCCTCGATGTCCTTCTTGTCGGTGAAGCCCAGCTCCTTCTCGACGGCCAGCTCCACGGGCAGGCCGTGACAGTCCCAGCCGGCCTTGCGGGCGACGTGGTAGCCGCGCATGGTGCGAAAGCGCGGGAAGACGTCCTTGAAGACACGGGCCTCGATGTGGTGCGCGCCGGGCATGCCGTTGGCGGTGGGCGGGCCCTCGTAGAAGACCCACTCGGGGCGGCCCTCGGACTGTTCGAGGCTCTTGTCGAAGACCTTGCTCTCGCGCCAGAAATCGAGCACGGCGTGCTCCAGCGCGGGCAGGTCGACCTGGGCGGGCACCTGGCGGTACTGGGGCGGGGTCACTGGTGTCATGGGGCGCTTCCTCCGGCGGAACTGCGGCATCTCCGTCGGAGGGACGAGAGCAGCGCTCCCGCGGTACCACCCTCCTTGGCCCCGGGCGTGCGCCGCCCGCGGCCCCCTCATTGGGGTCGCGCTGCCGGTTCTACTCGCTCCGGTGGGACCGGGGCTTTCTTCCGGCGGCTCCGGGGTGATGCTTCACCTCGCGCTCTGCCCCCGGGCTCTCACCGTCCCCGGGTCGCTCATGGCCGCGTACGACGCTACTCGTCCCCATCCACGCCTCTCGCTCGCCCCAGTGTACGGGGCCGGGCGGGGCGCGGCCGACCGGTTTTCGGGGGGAGCGCCGTACGGCCGAGCGTATGACCCGAATGGTTATACCGGCCCCGGAGGCTTGGCCGCGGGCCCTCGGCGGATTACCGGGCGGCAAGCTGGGCACAACGGATGCAGGCTGGTCTTGTCGTAGACGTGGGGAGGGTCGATCCGGCGGCGTGCCCCGTTGCCGCGCGGCTGGGGTCGATTTATCGTCCCAGCACGATTCGCGAGCAAGATCACCCTATGTGAAGGGGCCGCGGCCATGGTGGCGAAGAAGACCGCCGCGAAGAAGACGACCGCGGCGAAACCGGCGACCGAGGGCGCGGCCAGGACCACGGCGAAGGCCACAGCCAAGTCGGCGGCGAAGACGACACCGGCCAAGAAAGCACCGGCCAAGAAGACGGCGGCCAAGAAAGCAGCGGCCAAGAAGGCACCGGCCACGAAAGCGGCGGCCAAGAAGGCACCGGCGAAGAAGCCCGCGGCGAAGAAGGCGGCCAAGAAGGCACCGGCGAAGAAGTCGGCCGCGAGGAAGCCCGCGGCCAAGAAGGCGGCGCCCGGCCGGGCGGCCGCCGATGAGACCGCGAAGAAGGCCGCGCCCGCGGCCGAGGGGGCGGCCCAGGCCGCGGAACAGACGGGAGCCAGCACGGTGGGAGCGAAGAAGACCGCGGACGGCGGGGGTACGGGGGCCGGCCGGCGTGGAGCGGGGGCCGCGACGGCGGTCCCCACCGCGCGCGTCGCCGCCACATCCCCGGAGGAGCTGGCCGTACGGCCGGGCGAGGATCCCTGGACGCCGGAGGAGGTCGCGGCGGCCCGCGCGGTGCTGGAGAGCGAGGCGGCCAGACTGCGCGCCGAGA
This sequence comes from Streptomyces sp. NPDC094034, assembly GCF_040303865.1. Taxonomy (NCBI): domain Bacteria; kingdom Bacillati; phylum Actinomycetota; class Actinomycetes; order Kitasatosporales; family Streptomycetaceae; genus Streptomyces; species Streptomyces sp. NPDC094034. Next base: position 48,980 of record NZ_JBEOUD010000023.1, read on the forward strand.
TCACCTCGTCCGAGACCGCGCTGGCCGGGCTGATGCGGGACTCCGGGGACGGCGCCGGTGACGACGACGCGGACACCGGCACGAAGAACATCACGCGGGAGCACGAGATGTCGCTCGCCGCCAATGCCCGCGAGATGCTGGAGCAGACCGAGCGTGCGCTCCAGCGGCTCGACGCCGGGACGTACGGGCTCTGCGAGATCTGCGGAAAGCCGATCGGCAAGGCCAGGATGCAGGCGTTCCCCCGGGCCACACTCTGTGTGGAGGACAAGCAGAAACAGGAACGTCGAGGCTGAACGCGTACAGGTGTGCCGTACGCTCGTCCTCAGTCAGGTACCTAGAGGGTTGAGGAACTTACGTGGCAGAGGCGGAGCGCAGCATCGGTACGCCGGAGGTTGACGACGAGGCCGCGGCCGCCGCCGAGCGGCCCAGAGGGAAGCGCAGGATCGCCGCCCTCTTCGCCGTCGCCGTGGTGGCTTATCTGCTGGACCTCTCCAGCAAGATGCTCGTGGTGGCCAAGCTGGAGCACCACGAGCCGATCGAGGTGATCGGCGATCTGCTGAAGTTCGAGGCGATCAGGAACCCGGGCGCCGCCTTCGGTATCGGCGAGGCGTTCACGGTGATCTTCACGTGTATCGCGGCGGCGGTGATCGTGGTGATCGCGCGGCTGGCCCGCAAGCTCTACAGCCTGCCCTGGGCGATCGCGCTGGGGCTGCTGCTCGGTGGCGCGCTGGGCAATCTCACCGACCGGATCTTCCGTGCGCCGGGTGTCTTCCAGGGCGCCGTGGTCGACTTCATCGCGCCCGCGCACTTCGCGGTCTTCAATCTCGCCGACTCCGCGATCGTCTGCGGGGGCATCCTCATCGTGCTGCTGTCGTTCCGTGGCCTCGACCCCGACGGGACCGTCCACAAGGACTGAGGGTCCCCGGGCGCGCGGTCCGGTGCCTTGTGACGACAAGGCATACTCGACAGGTGAGCTTTCCCGAGATCAGAACGCTGCCCGTGCCCGATGGCCTGGAGGGCGAGCGCGTCGACGCCGCCATCGCCCGTATGTTCGGGTTCTCCCGTACGAAGGCGGCCGAGCTGGCCGCCTCCGGGAAGGTGCAGGTCGACGGCTCCGTCGTCGGGAAGTCCGAGCGGGTGAACGGCGGGGCCTGGCTGGAGGTCGAGATGCCGGGGGCCGCCGTCCCCGTGCAGATCGTGGCCGAGCCCGTCGAGGGCATGGAGATCGTGCACGACGACGACGACATCGTGGTGATCGTCAAGCCGGTCGGTGTCGCCGCGCACCCCAGCCCCGGCTGGAGCGGTACGACCGTCATCGGCGGTCTGGCCGCCGCCGGCTACCGCATCTCCACCTCGGGGGCGGCCGAGCGGCAGGGCATCGTGCACCGGCTGGACGTCGGCACCTCCGGGCTGATGGTGGTGGCCAAGTCGGAGCGCGCGTACACCCTGCTCAAGGCGCAGTTCAAGGAGCGGGTCGTCGACAAGCGCTACCACGCGCTGGTGCAGGGCCACCCCGACCCGATGAGCGGCACCATCGACGCTCCCATCGGCCGCCACCCGAACCACGACTACAAGTGGGCGGTCACCGCCGAGGGCAAACCGTCGGTGACGCACTACGACCTGATCGAGGCGTTCCGGTCGGCCTCGCTGCTGGACATCAAGCTGGAGACGGGCCGTACGCACCAGATCCGGGTGCACATGTCCGCCCACCGCCATCCGTGCGTGGGCGATCTGACCTATGGCGCCGATCCGACACTGGCCAAGCGGCTGGGGCTGACCCGGCAGTGGCTGCACGCCGTACGGCTCGGCTTCGAGCACCCGTCGGACGGGCGGTGGGTGGAGTACTCCAGCGGCTACCCCGACGATCTCCAGGGCGCGCTGGACAAGGTCAGGGCGGAGAGCAACGGATGACCCCGGGTGGCGACGGCTCCGGCTTCCACCTGCGGATCGCGACCGGACCGGCGGACATCGAGGCGTGCTTCGCGGTCCGCAAGGAGGTCTTCGTCGTCGAGCAGCGGGTCGCCGAGGACATCGAGTACGACGGCCGTGATGAGCGGGCGCTCCACCTTCTCGCCCTGCGCGAGGACGGGACGCCGCTGGGCACCGCGCGGCTGCTGTACGGGCCCGAGGCCGCCGACCGCACCGGCGGGGACCCGTCCGTCGGTTCGCTGGGACGGCTGGCGGTCGTCGCGACGGCCCGGGGTCTCGGTATCGGCGTCGCGCTGGTGCGGGCCGTCGAGGAGGCGGCCCGCGAGCGCGGGCTCACGGTGGTGGACCTGCACGCGCAGTCGCACGCGCTGGGCTTCTACGAGCGGCTGGGATACGCGGCGTACGGCCCCGAGTTCCAGGACGCGGGCATCGCGCACCGGTCGATGCGCCGGACGCTCTAGGTTCTGTCCCCGTCCTGTCCGGTCGATGTTCGCCGGTCCGCGAAGACCGACCGGACAGGCTCTGGCGGACGCGGTCGCCTCCGTAGCGTCTTTCGGCCACCCCCTGGGGAGTTTCGGACAGCGTGCGTGACAGGGTGGAGGCCCTGACCACCGATGTCTGCCGTCAGGCTTTCGATCACTGGAGGGCCCACCGTGGACCAGTTGGCGCTGCTGCTCGTGCTGTTGCTGGGCGCGGTGGTCACGGTGCCGCTCGGGCAGCGGCTGGGGCTGCCCTCGCCGGTGCTGATGACTCTGGTGGGGATCGTCCTGGCCCTGCTGCCGTTCGTGCCGAATGTGCACGTGCCGCCGGAGTTTATTCTTCCGCTTCTCTTGCCGCCGCTGCTGTACGCCGCCGTGCAACGCACCTCCTGGCGGCAGTTCGCGGCGAATGTGCGCCCCATCCTGCTGCTCGCGGTCGCGCTGGTCTTCGTGACGACGGCGGCCGTCGCGGTGGTGGCCAACTCCATCGTGCCCGGACTGCCGCTCGCCGCCGCGGTCGCGCTCGGGGCGCTCGTCGCGCCGCCCGACCCGGTGGCCGCGACCGCCGTCGCGGGCTCCCTCGGACTGCCCCGGCGGCTGGTCTCGATCCTTGAGGGCGAGGGGCTGTTCAACGATGTCACCGCGATCGTCCTCTACCACGTGGCGATCGCCGCGGTCGTCAGCGGAACGTTCTCCTGGCCGGGCGCGGCCGGCTCGCTCGTACTCTCGGCGGTGGTCGCCGTGGCGGTGGGGCTCGTGCTCGGCTGGATCTCCAACAAGCTGATGTCGGTGCTCGGCGACGCGACCTTGCAGATCGGGCTCTCGCTGCTGGTGCCGTTCGCCGGCTATGTGCTGGCCGAAGAGCTGCACGGCTCGGGTGTGCTCGCCGTCCTGACCACCGCGCTCTTCCTGGCCACGCACACGGCGGACGCCGACGACGTGATGGGGCGGCTGGCCGGCAACTCCTTCTGGCAGGTCGTCGACACCCTGGTGACCGGGGTCGCCTTCGGGCTGATCGGGCTGGAGCTCCACAACGCCTTCGGCGCGGCCGGGGGCCACGCGTACGAGATGCTCGGCTGGGGCGCGGCGGTCATCGGGGTCGTCGTGTTCGTACGGCTGCTGTGGCTGCTGCCCGCGACCTGGCTGGCCAAGCGGATGCACAAACTCCGCGACTACGACGAGGAGATCCCGACCAGCTGGCGCGAGACCGTGATCATGTGGTGGGCCGGAATGCGCGGGGTGGCCTCGGTCGCCCTGGCGCTGGCGATCCCGCTGAAGACCGACAGCGGCGAGCCGTTCCCCGGCCGCGAGGAGATCATCTTCATCGCGTTCGCGGTCATCATGGCGACGCTGGTCTGCCAGGGCCTGACCCTGCCCTGGCTGGTGCGCAAGCTCGGCGTACGGGCGGACGCGAACGCGGAACGCGAGCTGGAACACGCGCTCGCGATCCGCGCCGCCAAGGCGGCCAAGCACCGGCTCAGGGAGATCGAGGACGTCGAGGACCTGCCGGAGGAGGTCAGCGAACGGCTCCAGCGGGGCGCCGGTGACATCGGTGTGCGGATCAGCCCCGATCTGATCGATGACGAGCGGCGTGAGTGGTTCACCAAGCGGGCGGAGCGCGTGAAGACCGTCCAGCGCATTCAGCGCGAGATGATGTCGGCCGCCCGTCACGAGGTGCTGTCGGCCCGCAACGAGCCGGGCTCGGACCCTGAGGTCGTGGACCGTGTCCTGCGCCATCTGGATGTGCGCAGCATGCGCTGAGCCGGTGCCGCTGAGCCGACGCCGGTTCGGCGGCGCCGCCGAACCGGGGCACAGTGTTAGGCGCGGCCCGTGCGGGGACGGTCGGTGTCTTCGTTCTCCCCGCGGTCCTCGTTCTCCTCGCGGTCCCGCCGCTCGCCGGTATCGCGCTCGTCGCGCTCGTCGCGCTCGGTCCGCTCCGCGGGCAGCGGGCTCCGGCCACGCGGGAGAAGTCCGTGGGCGAGATCCGTCGAGATCCTGGGCAGCGCGTACGGATGGTTCTCCACCAGCCAGCCGATCATCTCCTCGCGTACCGCGCAGCGCACCGTCCAGATGTCGTCCGCGTCCTTGGCCGTGACCACCGCGCGCACCTCCATCGTGGTCGTGGCGGTGTCGGTGACCGCCAGGTTCCAGGCCCTGCCGTCCCAGGCCGGGCAGGCCAGCAGGATCTCGTGCAGCTTCTCGCGCATCGGCCCCATCGGCGCCGAGTGATCCAGCTGGAAGAAGACGGTGCCGGTCATCTGGACCCCGCCGCGCGACCAGTTCTCGAAGGGCTTGCTGGTGAAGTACGACACCGGCATCGTGATGCGCCGCTCGTCCCAGGTCCGCACGGCGAGGAACGTGAGCGTGACCTCCTCGACCACGCCCCACTCGCCGTCCACCACCACCGTGTCGCCGATCCGCACCATGTCCCCGAAGGCGATCTGGAAGCCCGCGAAGAGATTGCCGAGCGTGGACTGCGCGGCCACACCGGCGACGATGCCGATGATGCCCGCGGAGGCCAGGATCGAGGTGCCGACCGCCCGCATGTCGGGGAAGGTGAGCAGGATCGCCGCCACCGCGACGACCACGACGACGGCCGTGACGATCCGCATGATCAGCGTCACTTGGGTACGGACCCGGCGCAGACGGGCCGCGTCCCGGGTCGAGGCCGCGTACCGGGCGTACGTGGATTCCACGGCCGCCGAGACGACCCCGACCACCAGCCAGGCGCCGGCGCCGATGAGCACCAGCGAGAGCGCCCGGCCGATCCCGTCGTGGTGGCTCTCGATGACCCGCCACCGGGTCTCCCGGAACGTACCGCGCAGCAGTGCCGTGAGCACGACCACCTGGAGCGGCAGCCGGCAGCGTCGCAGCAGCCCCCACAGCGGGGTCTCGGAGTGCCGGGCGTCCGCGCGGCGCAGCACCAGATCGACGATCCAGCCGAGCGCGAGCGTCAGCAGCACCGAGCCGCCGAGCACGAGAAGTGGGCGCAGTACGTTCTCCATGGCTCCCTCGTCGGGTTCCGATACGGGCTGGCAGGATGTCCTGATGGACATCATGCTCTTCCATTCCGTCCACGGTCTGCGCCCTGCCGTGCACGCCGCCGCCGACCGGCTGCGTGCCGCCGGACACCAGGTGCGCGTGCCCGACCTCTTCGAGGGCCAAACCGCGACCTCCGTGGAGGAGGGCAGGGCCCTGAAGGACAAGATCGGCAAGGACGAACTGCTGCGCCGCGCGGTGCTGGCCGCCGCGCCGTATTCGGATCGCGGTCTGGTGTACGCGGGTTTCTCGCTCGGTGGCTCGATCGCGCAGACGCTGGCGCTCGGCGACACCAAGGCGCGCGGGCTGCTGCTGATGCACGGTACGTCCGACATCGCGGAGAACGCGTCCGTGGACGAGCTGCCCGTACAACTGCATGTCGCGGACCCGGACCCGTTCGAGCCGCACGACTGGCTGACCGCCTGGTATCTGAGGATGCGGCAGGCCGGGGCCGATGTGGAGATCTACCGTTACCCGGGGGCAGGGCATCTCTACACCGACCCCGATCTGCCGGACTACGACGAGTCGGCCGCCGAGGCGACCTGGCGGACCGGCCTCGCCTTCATCGACTCGCTCTGAGACTCGCGCGCCGGGCCGGGGAGTTCCATGGCCCGGCGCGCTCCGAGTTCCGAGCGCTCGGAAGCCCGCGCGCTCCGAGGCTCGCGCGCTCCGAGGCTCGCGCGCCGGTCAGCGGACGGGCTGATCGGCCCGTTCCACCCGCTGTGAGCCCGACGCCGTGCGGTACGAGCGGGCCCAGGCGGTGGTGGCGGCGGGGTCGGTCCGGTCGGAGATCGTGTAGTAGTCCATCTGCGTCCGCTCGTTCGTGACATCGAGCACGCCATAGCCGTGGTGGTCCATGTCCACCCACTTCACATGGCGGTTGGCGGCCCTGACCGCGGCGGACGCGACCACCGAGAGCGTCCCGGCCGGCACATGCAGCAGGTCGTCCAGATTGTCGGAGGTGACCGAGGTGACCACGAACTCCGTGGCGGCGGAGCGGGAGAGCGGATAGGTGGCCGCCGTGACCGGCACATCGTTGGCCCACGCCATATGGATGTCACCGGTCAGGAAGACCGTGTTCTGGATCCCGCGCCCGGTCAGATGCGCGAGCAGTTCCTTGCGGTCGTGCGTATAGCCGTCCCACTGGTCGACATTGACGGCGAGACCTTCCTTGGGCAGGCCGAGCAACTCGGCTATCGGGCCCAGCAGATGGGCGGGCAGTGAGCCGAAGGCGACCGGCGAGATCATCACCGATGTGCCGACCAGCCGCCAGGCGGCGTCCGATTCCGCCAGACCCGCCTTCAGCCAGTCGAGCTGGGCGCGGCCGGTGATCGTACGCTCGGGATCGTCCACCGCGCCGTCGCCGATCGTCGTCTGCTGGGAGCGGAACGACCGCAGATCCAGCAGATGGAGGTCGGCGAACGCGCCGAAACGCAGCCTGCGGTAGACGGTGCCCTCGGTGGAGGCGCGGACGGGCATCCACTCGAAGTACGCCTGCCTGGCGGCCGCCGCCCGGTCGGCCCAGGCGCCCTCCGTGCCGGGCGTGTGGTTCTCCGCGCCGCCCGACCAGGCGTCATTGGCGAACTCGTGGTCGTCCCAGATGGCGATCACGGGGTGGGCGGCATGCACCGCCCGCAGGTCGGCATCGGATTTGTAGCGGCCGTGCCGTGCGCGGTAGTCGGCGAGGCTGATGATCTCGTGCGTCGGTTCGTGCTGCCGTACGACACCGTCCGTCCCCGGGAAGCCGCCGGTCGCGTACTCGTAGAGGTAGTCGCCGAGATGGAGGACGGCGTCGAGGTCGGCGCGGGCGGCCAGATGCCGGTACGCGGAGAAGTAACCGGCCTCCCAGTTGGCACAGGAGACCACGCCGAAGCGCACACCGGGAGTGGCGGCGTCGGGCGCGGACGTCGTACGCGTACGGCCGACGGGGGAGACGGTGCCGCCCGCGGTGAACCGGAAGTAATGAACGGCCGCCTGGCGCAGACCCCTTACATCGACCTTGACCGTATGGTCCGACGCGGCGCGCGCGGTGGTGCTGCCCCGGGCGACGACGGATGTGAACTGCTTGTCCTCGGCGACCTCCCAGAGCACCTCGGTGTCCGCTCCCTTGCCCGAGCCGGGTACGGCGTCGGGCGCGGGGGTGACGCGGGTCCACAGCAGGACACCGTCGGGGAGTGGATCGCCGGAGGCGACACCGTGGAGGAAGGCGGGCGCCTCGGCGGCGGAGGCGGTGGCGGTGCCGCCGAGAACGGCCGGGGTGGCGAGAGCGGCGGCAGTGGCGGTGGCGGCAGCGGCCTTGACGACCGTGCGGCGACGCGGCGAAGGAGCCGGGAGACTGGTCACGGGCGATGAGATTACTGACCGGTACGGCGACGGGGCAGGCGAATCGGGAATATTCGCCTGCCCGTCGAACACCGGCTGCCCGGCGGTCACGGTCCGGAGGGCTCACGCCTCCGGGCCGAAGTCCCCGCCCACGGACCGGGGGCCCCTGCGCCGACCGGGGCGGACCGGGGGCTCGCACGCGGACCGGGGGCCTCCCGCCTCCGACCTCAGCCCTTGAGGGCCTTGGTGACCGCCGCGTTGAACTCCGCCACCGTCAGGGGCGGGTTCTCGGTGCCCTCGCTGGTGAGCTTCTTGCCGTCCAGCTTCAGCGTCGGGGTGCCGCCCACCCCGCTCTTGTCGAAGACTGCGGACATCTTCATCGCCCAGGCGTCGTACGTACCGTCCGTGACGTCTTTCTGGAACGCCTTGTTGTCCTTGAGCGCGCTCACCGAGTCCGCCACCTGGATCAGATAACTGTCCTTGGCGAACTTGTCGTTGGTCTCCTCGGGGTGGAACTCCGCCGAGTAGAGAGCGGTCTTGTACTGGAGGAACGCCTCGGGGCTCACATTGAGCGCCGCGCCCAGTGCCGACAGGGCGTTCTTCGAGCCGGTGCCGTTGTCGGAGTTGTCGATAAAGGTCGCGCCGACGTACTTGATCTTGAACTTGCCGGAGTCGACACCGTTCTGCACGGTCTCGCCGACCGTCTGCTCGAAGGTCGCGCAGACCGGGCAGCGGGAGTCCTCGTACAGCTCCAGCGTGTTCTTGGCGTCGGCCTTGCCGATGACGACGGTCGTACCGTTCGCGCCCTCGGTGTTCTTCGGGGCCACGACGGACGTCTCGTCCTTCATCGCCTCCCAGTGCGAGGGCTTGTTGGCCTGGACGACGGCGAAGCCCACGCCGCCGGCTATCGCGAGGACCACGACGGCCGAGCCGAGGACGACGAGCTGCCGGCGGACCTTGTCCTTCCTCGCCTGCCGCTCGCGCTCCTCGCGCAGTCGCTCGCGGGCTGCCGCCTTGTTGGCCTTGTTGTTGCGTGCGCTCATGATGATTCACTCCGTGTGATGACGTGACTACTGCTGGGGACGGGCGCGGGGCTCAGACAGCGCTGAGCGCGAGGCGCGGCGGCCCCCGCCGTCCTACGGAGTGCACGAGAAGGCGGGTACGGGACGGCCGCGGGCGGACCGCCGGGCGCGGTCCGCGCCGTACGGTCCCGCGGACCGTGCCCGCCGCCGCGACGGCGATCAGCAGCGGGCGGAAGGCGCGGGCGCCCGCGGCCCGGACCAGCCGGGACAGCGCGGACTCGCCGTGCCGCAGCCAGCACGCGGCGAGCAGCCCGATCGAGACATGGGCGGCCAGCAGCAGCCAGGGCAGAGCCGGGTCGGGAGAGCTCAGCAGCGTGGCCGCGGCGCCCTCGGGGGAGACCACACCGGGCAGCGGCGTACCGAAGACGCCCCCGCACAGGACGTCGAAGCCGACCGAGCGCAGCGACCCCGCGACGGGGCCGCCGGCCGGGCCGTAACAGGCGTGCTGACCGCTGGTGAAGACGGTGTCCGCGGCCAGTTCGAGCGGGACCAGCAGGGCCGCGATCCGCCAGAAGCCCCGCTCGCGGCCCGCCGCCGCGTAGGCGACCAGGAACACCACGACGCTGAGCACGGCGACGACGGTCAGGGGCAGCGGGGCCCGGGACAGCAGCACATGCGAGCCCGCGGACAGCGTCACGACCAGTGCCGTGAACAGTGCTGCCCGCGCCGCCCTGAGCCGCGTCCCCGATATGTCCATCGTCGCCGAGTGTGCCATGCGTCCCTGTAAGCGGTCCTTAAGGATCCGTCCGGGCAGCCTGGGCTCAGCCCAGCCTGCCGTTGCGGAACAGGTCGACGAAGATCTGGTGGTCGGCCCTGGCCCGGGCGCCGTACGTGTGCGCGAAGTCCACCAGCAGCGCGCCGAAGCTCTCCTCGTCGGCCGCGATCGCCGCGTCGATGGAGCGCTCCGTGGAGAACGGCACCAGCGAGTGGCCGCTCTCGTTGTCCGCCGCCGCGTGCATCGTGGCCGTCGCGCGGCCGAGGTCGGCGACGACCGCCGCGATCTCCTCGGGGTCGTCCAGATCCGACCAGTCCAGATCCACGGCGTACGGCGAGACCTCCGCCACCAGCTGTCCGGTACCCGCCAGCTCGGTCCAGCCCAGCCACGGGTCCGCGTGGGCCTGGAGCGCCCGCTGCGAGATCACGGTGCGGTGGCCCTCGTGCTGGAAGTACTCCCGTACCGCCCGGTCGGTGATGTGCCGCGAGACCGCCGGGGTCTGCGCCTGCTTCATATAGATCACGACGTCGTTCTCCAGGGCGTCGCTGTTGCCCTCCAGCAGGATGTTGTACGAGGGCAGCCCCGCGGAGCCGATGCCGATGCCGCGCCGTCCGACGACGTCCTTCACACGGTACGAGTCGGGGCGGGCGAGGCTGGACTCGGGGAGGGTCTCCAGATAGCCGTCGAAGGCCGCGAGGATCTTGTAGCGGGTGGCGGCGTCCAGTTCGATGGAGCCGCCGCCCGGCGCGAAGCGGCGCTCGTACTCCCTGATCTCGGTCATCGAGTCGAGCAGCCCGAAGCGGGTCAGCGAGCGGGCCGAGCGCAGGGCGGCCAGCAGCGGGCCCTGCGCCGTGTCCAGGGTGAACGGCGGGACCTCGTCGGTCTTGGCGCCGGTGGCCAGCGCGTGGATCCGCTCGCGGTAGGCGCCCGCGTAGATCTCCACCAGTTCGGTGATCTGCTCGTCACTGAGTGCCTTGGTGTAGCCGATCAGGGCGAGGGAGGCGGCGAAGCGCTTCAGGTCCCAGGTGAAGGGGCCGACATACGCCTCGTCGAAGTCATTGACGTTGAAGATCAGCCGGCCGTTGGCGTCCATGTACGTGCCGAAGTTCTCGGCGTGCAGATCGCCGTGGATCCACACCCGGCCGGTGCGCTCGTCGAGGAACGGGCCGGTGGCCCCGCGCGCCCCGCGCTCCCGCTCCAGGTCGTGGTAGAAGAGGCACGCCGTGCCCCGGTAGAAGGCGAACGCGGACGCCGCCATCTTCCGGAACTTCACCCGGAAAGCGGCGGGATCGGCCGCCAGGAGCTCACCGAACGCGGTGTCGAAAACGGCGAGGATCTCCTCGCCACGCTGCTCATCAGCTGTTTCAACGGGTCGCGGGACGGACATCGCGGGGTGCCTCCTGGTGCATGACAGTGGAGTGAGGGACGTGGCCGCCCCCGGTGTGGGCAACGCGTGACGCTACTCGCGAGTGCCCGCCGCTGTCAGTCCCGAGACGTAGACTTCGAGGCTGTCCCCCCAGACTGTCCGCAGCGCTGTGGGGCCCGGGGTTCAGCCCTGGAAACAACAGGTTCACTCCTGGAAACCACACCGTGTCGTCCGCTCGCTGGAGGCCCTCGCCGTGACCAAGCCGCCGTTCACGCACCTGCATGTCCACACCCAGTACTCGCTGCTGGACGGTGCCGCGCGGCTGGGGGACATGTTCAACGCCTGCAAAGAGATGGGCATGTCGCATATCGCGATGACGGACCACGGCAATCTGCATGGCGCCTACGACTTCTTCCATCAGGCGAAGAAGGCGGGGGTGACGCCGATCATCGGGATCGAGGCGTATGTGGCGCCGGAGTCGCGGCGCGTCAAACGGAAGATCCAGTGGGGCCAGCCGCACCAGAAGCGGGACGACGTGTCCGGTTCCGGTGGCTATACGCACAAGACGATCTGGGCGGCGAACCAGACCGGTCTGCACAATCTGTTCCGGCTGTCCTCGGACGCGTACGCGGAGGGCTGGCTCCAGAAGTGGCCGCGGATGGACAAGGAGACCATCGCCAAGTGGTCGGAGGGGCTGATCGCGTCGACCGGCTGTCCCTCGGGGGAGCTCCAGACCCGGCTGCGCCTGGGCCAGTTCGACGAGGCGCTGAAAGCGGCCTCCGAGTACCAGGACATCTTCGGCAAGGACCGTTATTTCCTGGAGCTGATGGACCACGGGATCGAGATCGAGCGGCGCGTGCGGGACGGGCTGCTGGAGGTCGGCAAGAAGCTGGGGATCCCGCCGCTGGTCACCAATGACTCGCATTACACGTACGCGGGCGAGGCGAGCGCGCACGACGCGCTGCTGTGCATCCAGACCGGAAAGAACCTCTCGGACCCGGACCGCTTCCGCTTCGACGGGTCCGGCTACTACCTCAAGTCCACCGATGAGATGTACGCCGTGGACTCCTCCGACGCCTGGCAGGAGGGGTGCGCGAACACCCTGCTGGTCGCCGAGCAGATCGACACGGAGGGCTGGTTCCAGGAGCGGAATCTGATGCCCAAGTTCGATGTGCCCGAGGGCTTCACCGAAGTCACCTGGTTCCGTGAGGAGACGCTGCGCGGCATGGCCCGCCGCTACCCGAACGGCATCCCGGAGGACCGGCTCAAGCAGGTCGAGTACGAGATGGGCATCATCATCGAGATGGGCTTCCCGGGGTACTTCCTCGTGGTCGCCGACTTCATCATGTGGGCCAAGAACAACGGCATCGCGGTCGGCCCCGGCCGTGGTTCCGCCGCCGGTTCGATCGTCGCGTACGCCATGGGGATCACCGACCTCGACCCGATCGAACACGGTCTGATCTTCGAACGGTTCCTCAACCCCGAGCGCATCTCCATGCCCGATGTCGACATCGACTTCGACGAGCGCCGACGCGGTGAGGTGATCCGTTATGTGACGGAGAAGTACGGCCACGACAAGGTCGCCATGATCGGTACGTACGGCAAGATCAAGGCGAAGAACGCGATCAAGGACTCCGCGCGGGTGCTCGGTTACCCGTACGCGATGGGCGACCGGCTCACGAAGGCGATGCCCGCCGATGTCCTCGGCAAGGGCATCGACCTCAATGGAATCACCGACCCCAAGCACCCCCGCTACGGCGAGGCGGGGGAGATCCGGGGGATGTACGAGAACGAGCCGGATGTGAAGAAGGTCATCGACACCGCGAAGGGTGTGGAGGGCCTGGTCCGGCAGATGGGTGTGCACGCGGCCGGTGTGATCATGTCGAGTGAGACGATCACCGATCATGTGCCGGTCTGGGTGCGGCACACCGACGGCGTCACGATCACGCAGTGGGACTATCCGAGCTGTGAGTCGCTCGGCCTGCTGAAGATGGACTTCCTCGGCCTGCGGAACCTGACCATCATGGACGACGCCGTCAAGATGGTGAAGGCCAACAAGGGCATCGACCTCGACCTGCTCGCCCTGCCGCTGGACGACCCGAAGACCTACGAGCTGCTGTGCCGCGGTGACACGCTCGGGGTCTTCCAGTTCGACGGCGGACCGATGCGCTCGCTGCTGCGGCTGATGAAGCCCGACAACTTCGAGGACATTTCCGCCGTCTCGGCCCTGTACCGGCCGGGCCCGATGGGCATGAACTCGCATACGAACTACGCGCTGCGCAAGAACGGCCAGCAGGAGATCACGCCGATCCATCCGGAGCTGGAGGAGCCTCTCAAGGAGGTCCTCGGCCTGACGCACGGTCTGATCGTGTATCAGGAGCAGGTCCAGAAGGCCGCCCAGATCATCGCCGGCTACTCGCTCGGCGAGGCCGACATCCTGCGCCGCGTGATGGGCAAGAAGAAGGCCGACGAACTGGCGAAGAACTTCGTCCTGTTCCAGGCCGGGGCCAAGAAGAACGGCTATTCGGACGAGGCGATCCAGGCCCTGTGGGACGTGCTGGTCCCGTTCGCCGGATACGCCTTCAACAAGGCGCACTCCTCCGCGTACGGCCTGGTCACGTACTGGACCGCGTATCTCAAGGCGAACCACCCCGCCGAGTACATGGCGGCGCTGCTCACCTCGGTGAAGGACGACAAGGACAAGTCGGCGGTCTATCTCAACGAGTGCCGGCGCATGGGTATCAAGGTGCTGCCGCCCAATGTGAATGAGTCGCAGTCGAACTTCGCCGCGCAGGGTGACGATGTGATCCTGTTCGGTCTGACGGCGGTCAGGAACGTAGGGCAGAACGTGGTGGACTCGATCATCCGCTGCCGTAAAGCGAAGGGGAAGTATGCGACGTTCCCCGATTTCCTCGACAAGGTCGAGGCCGTCGTCTGCAACAAGCGGACCGTCGAGTCGCTGATCAAGGCCGGTGCCTTCGACGAGATGGGCCACACCCGCAAGGGGCTGGTCGCCCATCACGAGCCGATGATCGACAACGTGGTGCAGGTCAAGCGCAAGGAGGCCGAGGGGCAGTTCGACCTCTTCGGCGGTATGGGCGAGGAGGAGACCAGCGAGCCCGGCTTCGGACTCGACGTCGAGTTCTCGGACGTCGAGTGGGACAAGTCGTATCTGCTCGCCCAGGAGCGGGAGATGCTCGGGCTGTACGTCTCCGACCACCCGCTCTTCGGTATCGAGCATGTCCTGTCCGACAAGTCCGACGCCGCGATCTCCCAACTGACCGGCGGTGAGCACGCGGACGGCGCGGTGGTCACCATCGGCGGCATCATCTCCGGCCTCCAGCGCAAGATGACCAAGCAGGGCAACGCGTGGGCGATCGCGACGGTCGAGGATCTGGCCGGCTCCATCGAGTGCATGTTCTTCCCCGCGACCTATCAGCTGGTCTCCACCCAACTGGTCGAGGACACGGTCGTCTTCGTCAAGGGCCGGCTCGACAAGCGCGAGGACATCCCCCGCCTCGTCGCCATGGAACTCCAGGTCCCTGACGTGTCGTCGGCGGGCACCGACGCTCCCGTCACCATCACGATCCCGACGGTGAAGCTCACCCCTCCGATGGTCAGCAGGCTCGGTGAGATCCTCAGCCACCACCGGGGCAACTCCGAGGTCAGGATCAAGCTCCAGGGCGCCAGGAAGACCACCGTGCTCCGGCTCGACCGGCACCGCGTCCAGCCCGATCCGGCGCTCTTCGGCGATCTGAAGGTCCTGCTCGGCCCGTCCTGTCTGGCCGGGTAGCCGCGCCACGGCGGACGCACGCGTAGGAGGGGCACCCCGGCACACGGGATGCCCCTCATACGGTTACGGACGGCGGGTGGTGGGGTCAGTTGTGGCCGAATCGCTTCTGCTTGCCCTTGTGGGGTACATCCGTCGGCGTGATCCTCGACTGCACCTGCTCTGACCGGTCCTCCATCGACGAGGACTTCGACTCTTCGGTGCCACGCTCGGCGTCGGAGCGGGCGTGTTGCGCGTGTTGCGCGTGCTGCTTGTTGCTGCGATCCCGGTTCTTGTTCTTGGCCATGGTGCTGCCTCCTGCCGGGGTTTGGATGCCAGGCCGGGTTCAGCCTCACATAAGCCGCCAATTGGCGCATTTTGGATCATTGCCGTGTGTAGTGGTCCCTTGTCAGCGGCTTGATCGGCTTCCGGGGCATCGATACGCCACGCCGATGATCGAGTTCCGGACGTTAACCCTCTTGCCGTCGGGCAGACTCGAAGGAAACCCGCAGTAACTCCCGATCTCACGATCCCGAGGTTCCCGAAAGAAGGTGGAACACGTGGACCGCTGCGTCGTCCTGGTGGACGCCGGCTATCTGCTGGGCGCCGCCGCGAGTCTCCTCGCCGGAGAACCGGCCCGTTCCCGCATCACCGTCGACCACGCCGCCCTCATCCAGGGCCTTCGAGAACGGGCCGAGGCCGATACGGAACAGCCGCTGCTCCGTATCTACTGGTTCGACGGCGCCCCCGACCGGGTCCCCCAACCCGAGCACCGTCGGCTGCGCGTGATGTCACGCGTCACCGTCCGGCTCGGCGCGCTCACGCGCAGCGACGGGCGCTGGGCACAGAAGGGGGTGGACGCGGCGATGCACGCGGAGCTGACCGAGCTGGCCAGAAATCGCGCTTGCTCGGACGTGGTGCTGGTGACCGGGGACGGGGATCTGCTACCCGGCCTGATGTCCGCGAAGGAGCATGGCGTCGCGGTCCATCTCTGGGCCGTGCAGGCCGCCGACGGCGACTACAACCAGTCCGAGGATCTGGTCGCCGAGGCCGATGAGCGGCGGGTGCTCGACCGGGCCTGGATCACCAAGGCGGTACGGGCCAAGGACCTGGGCGGCGTCTGCGCGCCGCCGCCGGCGCCGCGGCCCGAGATCGCGGCGATTCTTTCGGCGCCACTGCCCGAATCCGCGCTGGCCGCGTCCGCGGAGCGGGCGGCGGAGGCGGAGGCGGAGGGCGGCGCGGGAGCCGCTGCTGCCGGTGTTCCCGGCGTTTCCGGGGTTCCAGGGGTTTCCGCTGTCGGGCGCAACGGCTCGTCGGCGTCCGCCCCCGGGGGACCCGGCGCGGAACCCCATCCGGCGGGCACGGGCAGCAAGGGCGTTCCGACGCCCAAGGACCTGGCGGGCCTGCGCGGCCCCGGCGCCCCGGCCCAGGGCCCCTCCGGGCAGCAGCCCGGCCAGCAGTCCGGGCCGCATCCGGCGGGGGCGACGCTTCGGTGGTCCTCCGACAAGGGATGGGTCGAGCGGCCGGGCAGCGGCACGGCGGGCGAGCCGCCGGAGACGGCCTCGCTGCCGACCCTGGCCCAGCTGACCAGCGCGGAGCAGCGCTGGGCGGACCGGGAGGAGGACATCACGACGGTGGGGGGCGACCCGTTCGAGGTGGGACAGGTGTTCGCGCGCCGGTGGATGGAACGGCTGCCGGACGCGGGACATGTGCAGAGGCTGTCCGTGATGTATCCGCGGGTTCCGCACCGTATTGATGGGGAGTTGCTGCGGTACGCGGCGCGCTTCGGGCTGCTGGCGCACAAGGACGACCAGATCGATGAGCATGATCGGTATGCGATTCGGGCGGGGTTCTGGCGGGAGATCGATGTGCGGGCGGCGGCGGATACGGCTTCGCCGTAGGTGTGCGGGGGCGGGTGCGCCTCCGGCGCCTCCTGCGGACCCAGCCGAAACGCACCGCGACCACGCCCCCCGCCGGAGGCGCAAGGTACCCCTACAACGTAAGGTCCTTGCTCGTGAGTACGGTGTGCGTGGTGCGCGATGTGGTCAAGACATACCCCGCCGCGCGCGGCAGACGCGGTGTTCCCGGGACGCCGGCGGTGCGGGCCACCGATGGGGTCTCCCTCGATGTCCGGCGCGGTGAGATCTTCGGGCTGCTCGGGCCCAACGGCGCGGGCAAGTCCACTCTCGTACGCCAGCTCACGGGTCTGATGCGGCCCGACTCCGGTGAGGTCGAGGTCCTGGGGCACGATCTGGTGCGGCATCCCGAGCGCGCCTCCCGGCTCATCGGTTATCTCGGCCAGGAGTCGACCGCGCTGGACGAACTGACCGTCGCGCTCGCGGCGGAGACCACCGGCCGGCTGCGTGGACTGTCGCTGCGGGGCGCACGGGCCGCGCGGGACGATGTGCTGGCGGAGCTGGGACTCACCGAGATCGCCGGGCGGCCCCTGAAGAAGTTGTCGGGCGGCCAGCGGCGGCTGGCCTGTTTCGCCGCCGCGCTGGTGGGGGAGCGGCCCGTGCTGGTTCTTGACGAGCCGACCACCGGTATGGACCCGGTCGCGCGACGCGCGGTGTGGGCGGCCGTGGACCGGCGGCGCGCCGAGCACGGTGTGACCGTGGTGCTCGTCACCCACAACGTCATCGAGGCCGAGACCGTGCTGGACCGCGTGGCCGTGCTGGAGCGGGGCAAGGTCATCGCCTGTGACACCCCGTCCGGGCTCAAGGAAGAGGTCGCCGGCGAGGTGCGGGTGGAGTTGGTGTGGCGCGAGCGCGCGCCGCTCGACGTTCCCGAGGTCGCGGCGCTGCGGGACTCGGCGCAGGAGTCGGGGCGCCGCTGGGTGCTGCGGCTCGCACCGGACGAGGCGCGCGCCGCGGTCGCCGCGGTGACCGGTGGCGCCGCCTTCGCGGCGCTGGACGATTTCACACTGGCGACGCCGAGTCTGGAAGATGTCTATCTGGCGCTCGGCGGCCGGGCGAAGGGGCTGGTCAAGGCGTGAGCAGCCGTTTCGTGAGCGACGCATGTACGTCCGTACCGAACAGGAGCAGTACCACGTGAGCATCGTGCCCGCGGAGGCCGTGTCCGGGAGAGTCGGGACCGCGCCCGTGAACGAGCCGGCGGACGGCCCGCCCGCGCCGCTCGCGCCCCGGGCGCGGCTGCTGCCCTCGCTCGCCGCCGTGTACCGCGCCCAGCTGTCCCGGGCCCGGGTCGCGCGCATCCCGCTGCTCTTCGTGGCGACGTTCCAGTCGGTCGGGATCATGATCCTGATGCGGGGCGTGGTGGACGGGGGTGACGAGGCGCGGGCGGTGGTCGCCGGGTCGAGTGTGCTCGTCGTCGCGTTCGTGGCGCTCAATCTGCTCGCCCAGTACTTCGGTCAGCTGCGCGCGAGCGGGGGGCTCGACCACTACGCCACGCTGCCCGTGCCGCCCGCGGCGGTGGTGCTCGGCGCGGCCGGTGCCTATGCCTCGTTCACGGTGCCGGGCACGGCGGTCACGGCCGTCACCGGCAGTGTGCTCTTCCAACTGCCGCTCACCCATCTCTGGGTGCTGGTCGCCGTGATCCCGCTGTCCGGTGCGGCGCTCGCCGGTCTGGGGGCGGCGCTCGGGCTGCTCGCGCCCCGGCAGGAGCTGGCGACGCTGCTGGGCCAGCTGGGTATGTCGGCGGCGCTGCTGCTGGGTGTGCTGCCCGCGGACCGGCTGCCCGGCCCGATCGCGTACGCGCGTGATCTGCTGCCCTCCACGTACGGGGTGGAGGCCCTTGCCCGTACGTTCGACGCCCGTCCCGACTGGCCGGTGGTGGCTTTCGATCTCGCGGTGTGCGCGGCGGTGGGTGTCTGCTCGCTGGCCGTGGCCACCTGGGCGTACCGGCGGGCGGCGGTCCGATGAGGCACCCCCTGGCCGGGACTGGCACGATGGCACAGTGACCGCACCTTTGACACCGCCCCACCAACCGCCGCACGACGATCCCTGGCAGACACCGCAGGCCGGGGAATCGCCCTATTCCGGGGCCGAAGCGGAGAAGGGGCCCGATATGACCACCGAACTACGTCAGGCCGTCGTGGTGATGGTGGCGGTCGCGCTCTCGGGTCTGGCGCTCGGACTGCTGTGGCTGTGGCTCTCGCCGCGCATCCCGTTGATCTCCGACGAGACCGCGGTGTTCCTCAAGGACACCGAGGGCGAGGAGGCGATCGCGGTGGACGGTACATTCCTGCTGCTGGCGCTCGCCTTCGGGGTGGTCAGCGCGGTGCTGGTCTTCGTCTTCCGCAGGCGCGGCGGTATCGCGTTGGTGGTGGGACTCGCGCTGGGCGGGTTGCTGGGCGCGGTGCTCGCCTGGCAGATCGGTGTCTGGTTCGGGCCTACGGCGGACGTGGTGGCGCACGCCAGGGCGGTCGGCAAGGGCGTCACGTTCGACGCGCCGCTCGAATTGAACGCGAAGGGCGCGCTGCTGGCGTGGCCGATCGCGGCGATGGTGGTCCATCTGGCCCTGACGGCGCTGTTCGGTCCGCGTGATCCGGAGCCGCGCTGGGACGGCTGGGGTCCGGCGGCGTACGGTCCGGCGCCCGACGACGCCCCGACGGACAGGGCCTAGGTCCTGTCCGACCCAGGTGTCGGACAGGACCTGCTCTCAGCTTCGGCCGATGGGCGCCAGGACCGCCGACGTGAGCGACGCCAGATCCGCCGGGGACAGCTCGACCTCCAGGCCCCGGCGGCCCGCCGAGACACAGATCGTCGCATGCGCCTCCGCGGAGGCGTCCACTACGGTGCGTAGCCGCTTGCGCTGTCCCAAGGGCGAGATTCCCCCGCGTACATAACCTGTCGTACGTTCCGCGGTCACCGGGTCCGCCATCGAGGCGCGTTTGCCGCCGACCGCCGCCGCGAGAGCCTTCAGATCGAGCGATCCGGCGACCGGCACGACGGCCACGGTCAGTTCGCCGTCGACGTCCGCGACCAGGGTCTTGAAGACCCGGTCGGGGGAGACGCCCAGGGCCTCGGTCGCCTCCTCGCCGTATGAGGGCGACGCCGGGTCGTGCTCGTACGCGTGCAGGGTGTACGGCGTGCCGGCGGCCGTCAGGGCGACCGTCGCCGGCGTGCCACCGGACTGCTGCTTCTTGGACTTCTTCGCCAAGGCGGGTCTTCCCCCGGTGAGTTGAGCTGTGTCAGTTGGGGCTGGACGGCGTGTGCGTCAGTGTCACGGCGGGCAGCGAGGGGAGATGGCGGATCACCGCCGTCTCGGCCCGCAGCAGTTTCAGCTCCTCACGCAGCCGGGCCGCGATGTCCGGGGCCTCAAGGAGCCGCTGCTTGGCCGGGATGTCCAGTACGGCCGCCGCGGCGACCAGATAGGACACCACCGAGGGCTCGTCGGGCAGTTCGTCGCCGGAGAGCGAGCGCTCGCGCGCCCCGGCCAGCCGCTTCTGGTAGCTCCGGAAGGCGCGCAGCACGCCCTCGGCGAGCGCGCCCGCGCCGTCGCCCGTCTCCTCGGGCAGCTCCTCCACCTCGGCCGTCAGATAGGGGCCGCTCGCGTCGAGCGAGAGCAGCCGGACCCGGGTGGTGCCGGTGGCGACCACCTCGAAGCTGCCGTCGGGGCGCTCGCGTATCGTCGCCGCGTCCGCGACGCACCCCACGGGGTGGAAGGATTTCAGGGGGTCGGGGTCGAAGCCGGCGGCGGGCCCGCGATCGGGCAGAGCGGTTCCGTCCGGCATCCCGGCCGCTGTCGGCGCGACTTGGTGTCCGTCGCGGATGGCGACCACGGCGAAGCGGCGCGGCTCGGACTCATCGGTCTTGAGCAGCTCGCGCATCATCGCGCGGTAGCGCTCCTCGAACACGTTCAGAGGCAGGACGAGGCCCGGGAACAGCACCGCGTTCAGCGGGAAGAGAGGGAGGCGTGCGGTGGTCACAACGGTCAAGCGTAGTGGCCGCGGGGCCCTCTCCGTTCTGTCCTGCTCCGCAAAGGCATCGCCGAGGCCACCTGGATCCGTACGGCGTGCCGCGATTCGAGGAACTGACCCAGCGGATCGTCGGTGAACGAGGTCCACGGGAAGGAGGTCGCGTGCGGTCCGATCAGCCGGAACTGCTCCAGCGCCGCCTGCCAGCGCCCCCGCTCCAGCAGTACGTACACCAGCAGATTGCGCACCTCGGCGGGCCACGGGTCGCCCGCCGCGTACTCGGCGGAGACCGCGATGGCGAGATCGGCCGCCGCGTCGATCCGGTCCGCCTGTACGGAGGTGGGCTCGCCGCTCAGCAGCAGGGTGAGGGCCGCGCGTACGGGCAGCGCGCGTACGAGGGAGCCGGGCAGGGCGTCGTGCGCCGCCTGTTCGGCGAAGTCGAAGCACTCGCGGTGCGAGCCGTACCACTCGGCCGAGAGGTACTGGAGGGCCGCGACATGGCAGCCGTAGTGGTGCGGGGAGCGGCGCACGGCCTGCTCCCACAGCGACTCGAACGCGGTGTGGGCGGCGTGCGTACCGCGGGCGTGGTCGAGCGCGACCCGCCAGGGCACCGGGTCGCGCGGATCGCCGTCGGCCGCCGCGTCGATCATCGGGCCCGTCTCGCGCAGCCGCTCGGCCCGGGCCGGTGACTCCCAGGCCCTGCGGATGACCAGCTCGGCCCGGACGAGCAGCGCGTCGGGGTCGCGGGGCGCCGCGCGCAGCCAGGCCGTGAGCCAGCCGTCACGGGCGTGCGCGAATGCGGCGAGCCGCATCACATAGCGGTCGCGGTTCTCCCACTCGGCGGCCTCGCGCGTCGTCGCGAGCAGCTTCGCCGCGGGTTCGTACTCGCCGAGAGCGGCGGCGACGAGCGCGGGAGCGAGCCGCTCGTCGGGAGCGTCGAGCAGCACCGCGTCGTCCGGCGGCAGCCCGGCGGCGAGCTGCGGGGTGTGCCGGACCATACGCGCGGTGCTGATCAGGGCGCGGAGCAATGACATGGTGCGGACCATTGAAAACCGCAGGTCCAGGACGCGCCAGGGGGCAGCTGTGAAGCTTTCGCATCGGGCGAAAAGGTTGTGGCGCCCAAAGTCAAGGCGAGGTAAAGAAATTCCGGATGTCGTTATGCCCCGGATGCCGGTCCATGCCGGGGCCGTGCGGGTTCCGGCCCATGCCGGGTCCATGCCGGTCGCGGCCGTCAGCCTCGCCGCAGCAGCCGGGACGCTCCCGCCGCCACCGTGGTCGCCAGGATCCAGCCCAGCATGATCAGCACCGCCCCCGCCCACTGCCAGCCGCCCTCCAGCAGCCAGTGGCCGTCCTGGCCCAGATCGATCACCGGGATGAGCAGGTCCAGGGCGAACAGCGCCGGATTCCACGCCGGGTGTCCGTCGCCCTTGATCGGCGGCGGGGCGTGCCGGGCGAAGGCGACCGTACTGGCTCCCCAGAGCACCGCCATCCACAGCGCCGCCCGGCCGGGCCGGTAGCCGTAGGCCACCGTCCAGTCCTGGAGGTAGCCCCAGAGCTTCGCCGCGAGCGGCAGCGTCTCGCGCCGCCTGCGCTGTTTGGCGAGGAGCACTTCGCGCGCGTCCGCGTCCTCGCCGCTGTTGCGCAGGACCTGGGCCAGCCGCTCGTATGGTTCCGGGGAGTACTCCGGGGTCGCCGCCGCCACCCACTCCAGCCGTCTGATCAGCGGGAAGTGTCCGAACGGTACGAGGTTCTCGTACGCGAAACCGCCCATCGCGAGCCCGCCGGGGCCCGGCCAGCTGGTCGACATGTCGACCAGCGTGATGATCTTCGCGCCGCTCAGCACGACCCTGCCGTCCTCCACCCGCTCGCACTTGAACCGCAGCTCGGGGGTGTTGATCCGGCGCAGCGACAACTCCTCCGTGGGCGCGAGATGGAACCGCGCCTGGTCCATGTCGACCGCGTCGCCGAAGCGGCCGTCGTCCAGCCGCACTCCGCCCCGGCACTCGAAGCGCTGCAACCGCGTGCCGAGGAGGGGGGTGGCGACGCTGCCGACGCCGTGCGGGGGCGTCATCCCCGGGTCGCCGGTGTCCGTGCTCACCCACGCGCCCGTCATGTACAGCGACCGCTCCACCGTCAGCTGCGGGGCGTTGAGCGCCCGACGCTCCTCCGCGGCGCGCAGTCGGCTGCCGCGCAGGCTCAGTGACACGCCGATCTTGGCGCCGCGCAGACTGACCTCGCCATATGTCTCGATCTGATCGGCCTGGAGGTCCTGGGCGACGGACATTCCGTCCGCGGTGATCGCCCGGCCCAGCCGGTCGGGACGTACATCGATCTGGCTGATCAGCAGATCCGTACCGATCTGCGCGTCGGTCAGCCGGATGCCCCGGTCGACCCGGCAGCGCGGCAGATGGAGATCTCCCTCGGTGTGCAGCCGGGCTGCCTCCAGCCGGGGGATGGCACAGCCCACCATGCGCAGGGTGGTGAAGCGCGACTCGGGCAGCACCACCTCGTTCTCGAACCGGCAGTGGTTCAGCTCGACATACGGGGCGATGGTGCCGCCCGCGAGATTGAGCGTGCCGGTGATCTGCACCCCGCGGAGTTTGAGCGCGGCGACCCGGCCGGGCAGCGCGGCCGGGCCGTTGAGCAGCAGCAACGCGATGACCCTGGCGCGGACACTGCGGTCCGTGCCCCAGGGATGCGGCGCGAAGGGGTCGTTCAGTAAGGCGTCCGGAGTGCTCAGGTCGTACGTGCTGCCGTTGCGGAACGACTGCCACATGCCGAGTTCCGCCGCGCTGAGCCAGTCCGGAGATTCGTCGTTGTGCGGCTCGGTCACGGCCGCGCCTCCGCTTCCCCTGTGCGTACGGATGGTCCGTACAACTGATGACGGATGGTCTGTGCGACTGATGAAAGCTGGTCGTACATGCGTTGTTCCCGCTGAGTGACGTGCTGAACGCTAATGGTGACCCGTAGTGAACATGGCGTGTATCAGCCAGTGATACGCGCGACCGACGGCCTGAGCCGGTCTGCGAGAATTGACCCCGTGATCTCACGAATCGATCTGCGCGGCGACACCCTCCCCGAGGGTGGAGACCTGCGTGACCTGCTGCCCCGAGCCGAGTTCGACGTGGAAGCCGCCCTGGAGAAGGTGCGCCCGCTCTGCGAGGACGTGCGCCATAGGGGCACGGCGGCACTGATCGAGTCCGCGGAGAAGTACGACGGAGTGACGCTGGAGCGCGTCCGGGTGCCCGAAAAGGCCCTTGTCGAGGCTCTGGAAGCGCTTGATCCGGCCGTACGGGCCGCGCTGGAGGAGTCGATCCGGCGCGCCAGGCTGGTCCACCGCGCGCAGCGGCGCTCCGCGCACACCACTCAGGTCGTGCCCGGCGGAACGGTCACCGAGAAGTGGGTGCCGGTCGGGCGGGTGGGGCTCTACGCGCCCGGCGGCCGGTCGGTCTACCCCTCGTCCGTGATCATGAACGTGGTGCCGGCCCAGGAGGCGGGCGTCGAGTCGATCGCCCTGGCCTCTCCCGCGCAGAAAGAATTCGGGGGGCTGCCGCACCCGACGATCCTGGCCGCGTGCGCGCTGCTGGGGATCGACGAGGTGTACGCGGCCGGTGGCGCCTCGGCCGTCGCGATGTTCGCGTACGGCGTTCCGGGCCCCGACGGCTGCGCGCCCGCCCACATGGTCACGGGCCCCGGCAATATCTGGGTCGCCGCCGCCAAGCGCTACTTCACCGGCCGGATCGGTATCGACGCCGAGGCGGGGCCGACCGAGATCGCGATCCTCGCGGACGCGACCGCCGACCCGGTGCATGTCGCGGCCGACCTGATCAGCCAGGCCGAGCACGACCCGCTCGCCGCCGCCGTCCTGGTCACCGACTCGGCCGAGCTGGCCGACGCCGTCGAGAGGGAGCTGGCGACGCAGGTCGCGGCGACCAGGCACATCGACGACCGGGTGGTCCCCGCGCTCTCCGGCCGGCAGTCCGCGATCGTGCTGGTCGACTCCGTCGAGGACGGCCTGCTGGTCGTCGACGCGTACGGCGCCGAGCACCTGGAGATCCAGACCGCCGACGCCGCCGCGTTGGCCGCGCGGGTGCGCAACGCCGGCGCGATCTTCATCGGACCGTATGCCCCGGTCTCGCTCGGCGACTACTGCGCGGGCTCCAATCACGTACTGCCGACCGGCGGTTGCGCCTGCCACTCCTCGGGGCTCTCCGTCCAGTCCTTCCTGCGCGGTATCCACATCGTGGACTACAGCGAGGAGGCGCTCGCCGAGGTCGCCCACCATGTGGTGACGCTCGCCGAGGCCGAGGACCTGCCCGCGCACGGCGCGGCGATCAAGGCGAGGTTCGCGTGGAAGGTGCCCGGAAAGTGACGTCCGGTGGTCCTGACTTCGATGAGCTGCCGGTACGGGACGAGCTGCGCGGCAAGTCCCCTTACGGCGCGCCCCAGCTGGACGTCCCCGTACAGCTGAACACCAACGAGAACCCGTACCCGCTGCCCGAGCCGTTGGTCGAGCGGATCGCCGAGCGCGTCCGTGAGGCCGCGCGGGGCCTCAACCGCTACCCCGACCGGGACGCGGTCGAGCTGCGCACCGAGCTGGCCCGGTATCTCACCCGGACCGGGAAGCACCCGCTGACCGCGGCGAACGTGTGGGCCGCCAATGGCTCCAACGAGGTCATCCAGCAGCTGTTGCAGACCTTCGGCGGTCCCGGCCGTACGGCGATCGGCTTCGAGCCCTCGTACTCGATGCACGGCCTGATCGCCCGCGGCACCGGCACCGGCTGGCTCTCGGGACCGCGCAACGAGGACTTCACCATCGATGTCGAGGCGGCGCGGAAGGCCATCGCCGAGCACCGCCCCGACGTCGTCTTCATCACCTCGCCCAACAACCCCACGGGCACGGCGGTCGACGCCGGGACCGTCCTCGCGCTCCACGAGGCCGCCCAGGCCGCCAAGCCGTCCCTGGTCGTGGTCGACGAGGCCTATGTCGAATTCAGTCACCGGGACTCCCTGCTGCCGCTCATCGAGGGCCGGCCGCGGCTCGTCGTGTCCCGCACGATGTCCAAGGCGTTCGGGGCGGCCGGGCTGCGTCTGGGCTATCTCGCCGCGCACCCCGCCGTGGTCGACGCCGTCCAGCTGGTGCGCCTGCCGTACCACCTCTCCGCCGTCACACAGGCCACCGCGCTCGCCGCGCTGGAGCACACGGATACGCTGCTCGGGTACGTCGAGACGCTCAAGGCCGAGCGGGACCGGCTGGTAAGGGAGTTGCGGGGACTCGGTTACGAGGTCACCGAGTCGGACGCGAACTTCGTCCAGTTCGGCCGTTTCGAGGACTCCCGCACGGCCTGGCAGCGGATCCTCGACCGGGGTGTCCTCATCCGTGACAACGGCGTACCGGGCTGGCTGCGGGTCACCGCGGGCACCCCGTCCGAGAACGACGCGTTCCTCGACGCGGTACGTGAACTGAAGAAGGAGCGCGCATGAGCCGCATCGGCCGTGTCGAACGCAGTACGAAGGAGACCTCCGTCGTCGTCGAGATCGATCTCGACGGTAGCGGCGAGGTGGAGGTCTCGACGGGAGTCGGCTTCTACGACCACATGCTCGACCAGCTCGGCAGGCACGGCCTGTTCGATCTCACGGTGAAGACCGAGGGCGATCTGCACATCGACTCGCACCACACCATCGAGGACACCGCGCTGGCCCTCGGGGCCGCCTTCAAGCAGGCCCTCGGCGACAAGGTCGGCATCTACCGCTTCGGCAACTGCACCGTCCCGCTCGACGAGTCGCTGGCCCAGGTGACGGTGGACCTGTCGGGGCGGCCGTATCTCGTGCACACCGAGCCCGAGAACATGGCGCCGATGATCGGCGCGTACGACACGACCATGACCCGGCACATCCTGGAGTCGTTCGTCGCGCAGGCGCAGATCGCCCTGCACGTACACGTTCCGTACGGGCGCAACGCGCACCACATCGTGGAGTGCCAGTTCAAGGCGCTCGCCCGCGCCCTGCGGTATGCCGCCGAGCGCGATCCCCGTGCTGTGGGGATTCTTCCTTCGACCAAGGGTGCCCTGTGACAGGTCTGTCGACCATTCTGATCGTCGTGGGGCTCTTCCTCGCCGGCGGTGTGTACTCGTTCCACAAGCAGAAGCTGCCCATAGGTGTGATCGTGCTGCTGGGCATCTGTTCCGTGCTGTGTCTGGTGGCCGGAGTCCTGCGTATCCAGGGGATCTGGGGATGAGCAAGAACGTCGTCGTCTTCGACTACGGATTCGGCAATGTCCGCTCCGCCGAGCGCGCCCTCGCCCGGGCAGGCGCCGAGGTCGAGATCACCCGCGACTTCGACCGCGCCATGAACGCCGACGGCCTGCTCGTACCGGGCGTCGGGGCCTTCTCCGCCTGTATGAAGGGGCTCACAGCCGCCCGCGGCGAGTGGATCATCGGCCGCAGGCTCGCCGGTGGCAGGCCCGTCATGGGGATCTGTGTCGGGATGCAGATCCTCTTCGAGCGCGGTATCGAGCACGGCGTGGAGACCGAGGGCCTTGACGAGTGGCCCGGTACGGTCTCGCCGCTCAAGGCTCCGATCGTGCCGCACATGGGGTGGAACACCGTCGAGGCGCCGGAGGGCAGCCAGCTGTTCGCCGGGCTCGACCCGGCGGCCCGCTTCTACTTCGTGCACTCCTAC
This sequence comes from Streptomyces sp. NPDC094034, assembly GCF_040303865.1. Lineage (NCBI taxonomy): Bacteria > Bacillati > Actinomycetota > Actinomycetes > Kitasatosporales > Streptomycetaceae > Streptomyces > Streptomyces sp. NPDC094034. Next base: position 76,240 of record NZ_JBEOUD010000023.1, read on the forward strand.
GCCGTGCACGAGTGGGGCCTTGAGGTCACCAACCCCAAGATCCGCGCCCCCAAGGTCACCTGGGCCACCCACGGCGAGCCGTTCGTCGCCGCCGTGGAGAACGGCGCCCTGTGGGCCACCCAGTTCCACCCCGAGAAGTCCGGCGACGCCGGCGCCCAGCTGCTGACCAACTGGATCGGAACCCTCTGATGTCATCTGTGCCCCCGGGCCCCTCTGTGCCGCATCTCGAACTCCTGCCCGCCGTCGACGTCCGCGACGGCCAGGCCGTCCGGCTGGTCCACGGCGAGTCCGGTACGGAGACGTCGTACGGCTCCCCGCTCGAAGCGGCCCTGGCCTGGCAGCGCTCGGGCGCCGAGTGGCTGCATCTGGTCGACCTCGACGCGGCGTTCGGCACCGGCGACAACCGCGCGCTGATCGCCGAGGTCACCGAAGCCATGGACATCAAGGTCGAGCTGTCCGGCGGGATCCGCGACGACGCCTCGCTGGCCGCGGCTCTCGCCACCGGCTGTAGGCGGGTCAACCTCGGTACGGCCGCGCTGGAGACCCCCGAATGGGTCGCCAAGATCATCGCTGAGCACGGCGACCGGATCGCGGTCGGCCTCGACGTACGCGGTACGACACTGCGCGGGCGCGGCTGGACCCGTGACGGCGGTGACCTCTACGAGACACTGGCCCGGCTGGACTCCGAGGGCTGCGCGCGGTACGTCGTCACCGACATCGCGAAGGACGGCACCCTCCAGGGTCCCAACCTGGAACTGCTCAAGAACGTCTGCGCCGTGACCGACAAACCGGTCGTCGCCTCCGGCGGGGTCTCCTCGCTGGACGATCTGCGCGCGATCGCCACGCTGGTGCCCGAGGGCGTCGAAGGCGCGATCGTCGGCAAGGCGCTGTACGCCAAGGCGTTCACCCTGGAAGAGGCGCTGGCGGCGGTGTCCGGATGAGCGACGACGTACGCGACGGCGCACGCGCCGGAGAGGTACGGAAGATCTCGTCCGGCGGTCCGTGGGAGGAGTCCATCGGCTACTCCCGCGCGGTGGAACTCCCCAACGGCCTGGTGCTGGTGGCCGGGTGCACGGCGATGGTCGACGGCAGGATCTCGGCGGGCGGCCCCTACGAGCAGGCCAGGGTCGCCTTCGGGGTCGCCGTCAAGGCGCTGGAGGAGCTGGGGCTCGGCGCGGAGCATGTGGTGCGCACACGTATGTACATCACCCACGTCCGGGACTCCGACGAGGTGGGACGCGCCCACAAGGAACTGTTCGACGCCGTACGCCCCGCCGCGTCGATGATCGTCGTCTCCGGCTTCATCGACCCGAGTCTGGTCGTCGAGGTCGAGGTCGAGGCGTACCGGCCCGAGGCACAGCGGCCCGAGTCGCAGCGGCCCGAGAAGCGCCGGGGAGGTGCCGGATGACGCTCGCCGTACGGGTCATTCCCTGCCTGGACGTGGACAACGGCCGGGTGGTGAAGGGCGTCAACTTCCAGAACCTGCGGGACGCGGGCGACCCGGTCGAGATGGCCAAGCTGTACGACGCCGAGGGCGCCGACGAACTGACGTTCCTCGACATCACCGCCTCCTCCGGCGACCGCGAGACAACGTACGACGTGGTGCGCCGCACCGCCGAGCAGGTCTTCATCCCGCTCACGGTCGGCGGTGGCGTACGCACCCCGGAGGACGTCGACAAGCTGCTGCGGGCGGGCGCGGACAAGGTCGGCGTCAACACCGCGGCCATCGCCCGCCCCGACCTCATACGGGAGATCGCCGAGCGCTTCGGGCGGCAGGTGCTGGTGCTGTCGGTCGACGCGCGGCGTACGCCGTCAGGGTCCTTCGAGGTGACGACGCACGGCGGACGCAGGGGCACCGGCATCGACGCCGTCGAATGGGCCCACCGCGCGGCCGAGTTGGGAGCGGGGGAGATCCTGCTCAACTCGATGGACGCCGACGGTACGAAGGACGGCTACGACACGGAGATGATCGCGGCCGTACGTGAGCATGTCACCGTGCCGGTCATCGCCTCCGGGGGCGCGGGCAGGCTCGGTGACTTCGCGCCGGCCATCGAGGCGGGCGCCGACGCCGTGCTGGCCGCCTCCGTCTTCCACTTCGGTGATCTGCGGATCTCGGAGGTCAAGGGCGCGCTGCGCGAGGCGGGGCATCCGGTGCGCTGACGCGCTGCGGATACCCCGGGGCACCAGGGAACGAAACTTCGGACTCGTCTAGATCCCGAGCTTCGCTTCCTGGAGACGTGCGATCGCGTCCTTGTCGCCGTCCAGCTCCACATTCGCCGCCGCCTGCCGGCCGAACGCGAAGAGCAGCAGCTCACCCGGCTCGCCGGTGACCGTCACCACCGGTGTGCCGCGGTGGGCCACGGCCGTCTGGCCGTCCGGGCGACGCAGCACCAGGCCGACCGGGGACTTGCGGCCCATCATCCGGCCGCCCTTCTCCAGCCGCGACCACAGCGTGTTCGCGAAGACGCTGTCCAGCTCCCGGGGCGTCCAGTCCGGCTGCGCCCGCCGTACGTCCTCGGTGTGGACATAGAACTCGACGGTGTTCGCGGCCTCGTCGATCTGCTTGACGCCGAACGGGGACATCCGGGGCGGGCCCGTCCGGATCAGCTGGATCAGCTCCTCGTACGGCTTGGCGACATACTCCGCCTGCACCCGTTCGAGCCGGTTCCTGAGCACGGCCAGTACCGTCCCGCCCGCCGCGTCGGGGCGGCGCTCGCGGACCACGACATGGGCCGCGAGATCGCGGGTCAGCCAGCCTTCGCAGAGCGTCGGCGCATCGGGGCCCGCCGCCTCCAACAGGTCGGCGAGCAGAAGTCGTTCACGCTTCGCATGGGTCGACATACCGTAAGCCTACGGCGGCCAGGTCCCGTCCGCCCAGTGGACGTCCCGGTCCGCCCGCCCCGCCGGCGCGGCACAATGGCCGTATGACCAGCACGCCCCCACCCGCGGGTCCGGCCGGCGGACTCGACCCCGCCATCGCCGACCGGCTCAAGCGCAGCGCCGACGGCCTCGTCCCGGCCATCGCCCAGCAGTACGACACCGGCGAGGTGCTGATGCTCGGGTGGATGGACGACGAGGCCCTGCACCGCACCTTGACCACCGGCCGGTGCACCTACTGGTCGCGCAGCCGGCGGGAGTACTGGGTCAAGGGCGACACCTCGGGCCATGTCCAGCACGTGAAGTCGGTCGCCCTGGACTGCGACGCCGACACCGTTCTGGTCCAGGTCGACCAGGTGGGCGCCGCCTGCCACACTGGCGCGCGGACGTGCTTCGACGCCGACGTACTGCCGCTGGGCCGCTGACGTCCGGGTGACGACCTCAGGGGGCGTCAGGGTGTCCCGGAGGTGACCGTACGGGGTCATCTCATGGGCCGTGACCTGCGCGTGGTGACCGTACGGAGCGGGTGTTCCACAGTCCGCGCCCAACGCCTCCCGTCCAACGAGTAGGGTCAGCGGCCATGGACCTTGAGACCTTCCGCAAGCTGGCGGTGGACCGCCGCGTCATCCCCGTCAGCCGGCGCCTCCTCGCGGACGGCGACACCCCGGTCGGCCTGTACCGCAAGCTCGCCGCCGAGCGCCCCGGCACATTCCTGCTGGAGTCCGCGGAGAACGGCCGCTCCTGGTCCCGCTACTCCTTCATCGGGGTACGGTCCGCCGCCACCCTCACCGAGCGCGACGGCGTCACCCACTGGCTCGGCACCCCGCCCGTCGGGGTGCCCGTCGACGGCGACCCGCTGGCGGCCCTGCGCGCCACCGTGGAGGCCCTGCACACCCCCCGCGACCTCTCCTCCGGCATGCCGCCCTTCACCGGCGGCATGGTCGGCTACCTCGGCTACGACATCGTCCGGCGGCTGGAGCGGATCGGCGAGCACGGCCGGGACGATCTGCGCATCCCCGAGCTGACCATGCTGCTCACCTCGGATCTCGCCGTACTCGACCACTGGGACGGGACCGTCCTGCTGATCGCCAACGCCATCAACCACAACGACCGTGACACCGGGGTGGCCGAGGCGTACGCGGACGCCGTCGCCCGGCTCGACGCCATGGCCGCGGATCTCGCCGAGCCGGTACGGTCCGCGCCCACCGCGCTCCCCGCCTCCGAACTGCCCGACTACACCGCGCTCTGGGGCGGCCCCGACTACCAGGCCGCGGTCGAGGACATCAAGGAGCGCATCAGGGCGGGCGAGGCGTTCCAGGTCGTCCCTTCCCAGCGCTTCGAGACCCCCGTCACCGCGAGCGCCCTGGACGTCTACCGGGTCCTGCGGGCCACCAACCCGTCGCCGTACATGTACCTCTTCCGCTTCGACGGCTTCGATGTCGTGGGCTCCAGCCCGGAGGCGCTGGTCAAGGTCGAGGACGGCCGGGCGATGGTCCACCCCATCGCCGGCACCCGGCCGCGCGGCGCCACGCCCCAGGAGGACCAGGCCCTCGCCGACGAACTGCTCGCCGACCCCAAGGAGCGCGCCGAGCATCTGATGCTCGTGGACCTCGGCCGCAACGATCTCGGCCGGGTCTGTGAGCCCGGCACCGTCGAGGTGGTCGACTTCATGTCCGTCGAGCGCTACTCGCACGTCATGCACATCGTGTCCACCGTGACCGGACGGGTCGCCGAGGGGCGCACCGCCTTCGACGTACTGACCGCCTGCTTCCCGGCGGGCACCCTCTCCGGAGCCCCCAAACCGCGCGCCATGCAGATCATCGACGAGCTGGAGCCCACCCGGCGGGGACTGTACGGCGGCTGCGTCGGCTATCTCGACTTCGCCGGGGACTCCGACACCGCCATCGCCATCCGTACCGCCCTGCTGCGCGACGGCACGGCGTATGTGCAGGCGGGAGCGGGTGTGGTCGCCGACTCCGATCCGGTCTCCGAGGACACCGAGTGCCGGAACAAGGCCGCCGCCGTGCTCCGCGCCGTCCACACAGCCAACCGGTTGAACGCCGGGTAACCCCCGGGCGGCCGGGCGGTTGGAGCCGTAGGGGATAGTGGGGTGCGTGAGTGCCGTACCCGTACCCCAGCCCCGTACCGCAGGACCCGCCGCCACCGCCAGGAGCGGCGGCGGGGGCCGTCGTGCCCTCGCCGCGGCGCTGCTGCTCGGTGCCGCCGGGGCCGCGATCGCGCTGATCGCCTCCGGCCAGATCTGGGCCGAGGGCACGGCGGCCGTCGGCGGTGGCTCCGTGCCGCTCGACGCCGACGGCCGGGATGTCACCGGCGTTCCGGCCGCGCTCGGCATCGTCGGACTGGCGGCGCTCGTCGCCGTCTTCGCCGTACGCGGAGCGGGGCGCGTCCTCGTCTCGGCGCTGCTCGCGCTGAGCGGCGCGGGCGCGGCCGTCGCCGCGTTCCTCGGCGCGTCGGACAGCGCGGCCCTCGACGAGCTGGCCGCGAAGACCACCGGCGACAGCTCCGCCACCGTCGAGGCCCTGACCCATACGGCGTGGCCCTACGTGACCGCGGCCGGTGGGGTGCTGATCCTGCTCGCGGGCGCTCTGGCCCTGCTGTACGGGCGGCGCTGGCCGGGGATGTCGGGCCGGTACGAGCGCCCGGGCGGAGGGGGGCCCGCCGTGCGCGGCCGCGAGGCCCGTCGGGCTCCCGTGGTGGACCCCGACCGTCCCGAGGACCTGTGGAAGGCCCTGGACCGGGGCGAGGACCCCACGCGCGAGAGCTGACTCACACCCAAGGACCCCACGGGCCTGTACGGGTTCCGCATGCGGGACAATGTGGATTGAGCGTCCGACTCACCCAGCGCAACAGCAACGAGGAGCAACTCATGGCGGGCACCAGCCACGGACACACCCCGGCCGCCTGGACCGGCGTCACTATCGCCTTCATCGGCTTCTGCATCGCGGGAGTCTTCATGGTGGCGGCGAATCAGCCGGGGTTCTGGGCCGGTATCGGCGTGGTCTTCCTCGGTGGTGTCGTCGGCCTCGCGATGCGGGCCGCGGGTCTGGGCATGCCGAAGGAGTCGGCCGAGATGGCTGAGGCGAGGGCCGCCGCGGTGCGGCAGCAGATCGAGAACGCCGCCGGGACGCAGGTCCGGCCCGAGGCGCAGGGCCAGGCGCAGGCACCGCAGACGCAGGCCGTCTGACGGACGAGGACCGCGCGCCGCGTTCCTTTTCCACGGGCACGGTCCGCGGGTTCCACGGGCACGGTCCCGCGGGCACTCATTCCGCGCGTTGAGACGCACCGAGACGCAGTCCGGCGAGACCGGGCTGCGTCTTTCCGTATGAGCGGGGACAATCACCGGGTGGATGACGCCCTGTCTGTGCCCTCGCCCGACCGGCCGGCCCGTCCGTCGACGGCGCGGCGGCTGCTGCCGCCACTGGCGACCCTCGGCGCGGTGGCCGCCGCCTTCACCTACGTCGGGCTGGTCGACCCGAATGAAACCGGCCACTATCCGGTCTGCCCGCTGTACGGCCTGACCGGCGTCCTCTGCTTCGGCTGCGGCGGGCTGCGCAGCGCCCACGCCGTCGCGCACGGCGACTGGATCGCCGCCCTCGGCGACAACGCCCTGGCCACCATCGGCTATCCGGTCTTCGCCGTCCTGTGGGTGGTGTGGCTCGTACGTGCCCGGAAGGCGCTCCCCGTGGTGATCACCCTGCGGCCCGTCTGGTGGTGGGCCCTCGGCGGGGTGATCCTGGCCTTCAGCGTCATCAGAAACATGCCCTTCGGCTCGTCGCTCGCGCCATGATGGTCCAGGCGGTGTCATGCTCGGCCCACCGGATGCGGGTCCTGCGGCCAGTTCCGGCTAGCATCGATATGGCTGATCCTGATCCCATGGCCGATCTGATCAGCGACCGAGCTTGATTCGAACCAGTCCCGGAAGGGGGCCGCTCGCGTGAGTGTGCTCGACGAGATCATCGAAGGCGTACGCGCCGACCTCGGGGAGCGGCAGGCGCGCGTGGGCCTTGACGAGCTCAAGGAGCGCGCGGCGAAGGCGCCCCAGGCCAAGGACGGGGTCGCCGCGCTGCGCGGTGAGGGCGTCCATGTGATCTGCGAGGTGAAACGCTCCAGCCCGTCGAAGGGCGCGCTCGCCGCGATCGCCGACCCCGCGGCCCTGGCCGCCGACTACGAGGCGGGCGGCGCGGCCGTCATCTCCGTACTGACCGAGCAGCGGCGCTTCGGCGGCTCGCTGGCCGACCTGGAGGCGGTGCGCGCCAGGGTCGACATCCCGGTCCTGCGCAAGGACTTCATCGTCACCTCGTACCAGCTGTGGGAGGCGCGGGCGTCCGGCGCCGATCTGGTGCTGCTGATCGTCTCCGCGCTGGAGCAGCCGGCCCTGGTCTCGCTCATCGAACGCGCCGAGTCGATCGGGCTCACCCCGCTCGTCGAGGTGCACGACGAGGACGAGGTCGAGCGGGCCGTGGACGCCGGGGCGAAGATCATCGGTGTCAACGCGCGCGATCTGAAGACGCTGAAGGTCGACCGGAGCACATTCGAGCGGGTCGCTCCCGAGATTCCGCCCGGCATCGTGAAGATCGCCGAGTCGGGGGTGCGCGGGCCGCACGATCTGATCGCGTACGCGAACGCCGGGGCCGACGCGGTGCTGGTCGGTGAGTCGTTGGTGACGGGGCCCGACCCGAAGTCGGCGGTGGCCGATCTGGTGGCCGCGGGCGCGCATCCGGCGCTGCGGCACGGGCGGGACTGAACCGGCCGTGTCCTTGCCCGTTTCCGTGTCCTCGTCGTCTGTTGCTCCGCGTGTGCCGGCACGCGTGCCCAGTGCGGCGTTCGCGTGTGTGCCGCACGCACCGCTGGCGCGCGGGTGCCGCCCGCGCGGCTGCCGTGCGCCGGCGCGGCGGGTGCATGGGCGACGGGTGCGGTACGTGATCGGCGACGAGCCGGGGCAGGTCAACGGGATGCGATGGCGCGGGGCCGCGCGTTAGGCGTGGCCTTCGCGGTGCGGTGACCGTGCGTGGTGCGTGCGGTGCCGTGCTTGTGTGGCCGGTTCCCCGACCGCCGGTGTCCTTCCCTGGCTCCGCCGCGTGGTCACCGCGCTTCGCGCGGGCTGTGACGTGTCATGTCCGGAATCCGGCCACCGCGGCCCGTTGCCTCGCGCGTCTGTCGCCGGGCGCGGCTCCGCCTCGCCTTGGCGCAACACGGTGCTCTCTCTCCGTCTTCGTTGTTCCCGAGGAGTTCTCGCGTGTCCGAGTTCTTTGTTCCTGACCCTGACGGTCATGTCCCCAGCGCCGAAGGGTACTTCGGTGCCTTCGGCGGCAAGTTCATCCCCGAGGCGCTCGTCGCCGCCGTCGACGAGGTCGCCGTCGAGTACGAGAAGGCCAAGGGCGACCCCGCCTTCGCCGCCGAGCTCGATGACCTCCTGGTCCACTACACCGGGCGCCCCAGCGCCCTGACCGATGTCCCGCGGTTCGCCGAGCACGCCGGTGGTGCCCGGGTGTTCCTCAAGCGCGAGGATCTGAATCACACCGGCTCCCACAAGATCAACAATGTGCTCGGGCAGGCGTTGCTGACGAAGCGGATGGGCAAGACCCGGGTCATCGCCGAGACCGGGGCCGGGCAGCACGGGGTCGCGACCGCGACCGCCTGCGCGTTGTTCGGGCTTGAGTGCACCATCTATATGGGCGAGATCGACACCGAGCGCCAGGCCCTGAACGTGGCCCGGATGCGGATGCTCGGCGCCGAGGTCGTGCCCGTGAAGTCCGGGAGCCGGACGCTGAAGGACGCCATCAACGAGGCGTTCCGCGACTGGGTCGCCAATGTGGACCGTACGCACTATCTGTTCGGGACCGTCGCGGGGCCGCATCCCTTCCCCGCGATGGTGCGGGACTTCCACCGGGTCATCGGCGTCGAGGCCCGGCGGCAGATCCTGGAGCGGGCCGGGCGGCTCCCCGATGCCGCGGTGGCGTGTGTGGGGGGCGGGTCCAACGCGATCGGGCTCTTCCACGCGTTCATCCCCGACGCGGGCGTACGGCTGGTGGGCTGTGAGCCGGCCGGGCACGGCATCGGGACGGGGGAGCACGCCGCCACCCTGACCGCGGGCGAGCCCGGCATCCTGCACGGGTCGCGCTCGTACGTACTCCAGGACGAGGAGGGCCAGATCACCGAGCCGTACTCGATCTCGGCCGGTCTCGACTACCCCGGCATCGGCCCCGAGCACGCGTATCTCAAGGACAGCGGGCGCGGGGAGTACCGGGCGGTGACCGATGACGACGCGATGCGGGCGCTGCTGCTGCTGTCGCGTACGGAGGGCATCATTCCGGCGATCGAGAGCGCGCACGCGCTGGCCGGCGCTCTGGAGGTGGGGCGGGAGCTGGGCGAGGACGGGCTGATCGTCGTCAACCTGTCCGGGCGCGGCGACAAGGACATGGACACGGCCGCCCGCTACTTCGGGCTGTACGACGGGGAGGGCACCAAGTGAGCGGGAACATCCAGCTGCTGAGCGACACGCTCGCGGCGGCGAAGGCCGCGAACCGCGCCGCGCTGATCGCCTATCTTCCCGCCGGGTTCCCGACGGTGGACGGTGGGATCGAGGCCGTGAAGGCCGTCTTCGACGGTGGCGCGGACGTGGTCGAGGTGGGGTTGCCGCACAGCGACCCGGTGCTCGACGGGCCCGTCATCCAGACCGCCGACGACATCGCGCTGCGGGGCGGTGTGAAGATCGCGGATGTGATGCGTACGGTCCGCGAGGCGTACCGGGCGACCGGTAAGCCGGTGCTCGTGATGACCTACTGGAATCCGATCGACCGGTACGGGATCGAGCGGTTCACCGCCGAGCTGGCCGAGGCGGGCGGCGCCGGGTGCATTTTGCCGGATCTGCCCGTGCAGGAGTCCGCGCTGTGGCGTGAGCACGCCGAGAAGCACGGGCTGGCGACCGTGTTCGTGGTGGCTCCGAGCAGCAAGGACGAGCGGCTGGCGAAGATCACGGCCGTCGGTACCGGCTTCGTGTACGCGGCGTCGCTGATGGGCGTCACCGGGACGCGGGCCTCGGTGGGTCTGGAGGCCAGGAACCTGGTGGGGCGTACGCGCGCCACGACCGCGCTGCCGGTCTGTGTCGGCCTCGGGGTGTCCAACGCGGAGCAGGCGGCCGAGGTCGCCGGATTCGCGGACGGTGTGATCGTCGGATCCGCGTTCGTGAAGCGGATGCTGGACGCCGAGGACGAGGTGGCGGGGCTGGCTGCGGTCCGCGCGCTCGCCGCTGAGCTGGCCGAGGGCGTTCGCAAGCGCTGACGGGTGATCTCACCCGTACGGGTGGACCTGGGACCGGGGAGGTGCGTAGGCGCCTCCCCGGTTCGTTGCTGTGGGCGTGAGCGAGAAGAACCGTGAGGCAAAACGGAGCGCGAGAGAGCGGCTCCAGCAGGAACGTGCGGCGGACAGGACGCGGGAGAAGCGCCGGCGGACCCTGGTCGTCTCCGCGGCGGTGGTCGGGGTTCTCGGCCTGGTCGCGGTGGTCGGGCTGGTCGTCGCGAATGTCGGCAAGGACAAGGCCGACAGCGCGGGGGGCCCGGTCAGCGCGCCGTCGGGGCTGACGGGCAAGGACGATCTGGCGATCCCCGTGGGAGCGACGGACGCGCCGTCCACGCTCACGGTGTGGGAGGACTTCCGCTGCCCGGCCTGTGCCCAGTTCGAGAACGGCTTCAGGAGCACGATCCACGAGCTGGAGAAGGCGGGGGAGCTCAAGGTTGAGTACCACCTCGCCACGCTCATCGACGGCAATATGGGCGGTACGGGCTCGCTGCGCGCGGCCAACGCGGCGGCGTGCGCGCAGGACGTCGGCAAGTTCGCCCCGTACCACGACGTGCTCTACCAGAACCAGCCCGCGGAGACGGACGACGCCTTCGCCAAGAACAGCCATCTGCTGGATCTGGCGGGCAAGGTCGACGGGCTGGAGTCCGCGCCCGGCTTCCGGGAGTGTGTGGACGGCGGTGCGCACGACGACTGGGTGAACAAGTCCGCCGAGGCGTTCCGGACGGGTGGTTTCTCCGGGACGCCGACGGTGCTGCTCAACGGTGAGTCGGTCTTCCCGAAGAAGGGTGCCGAGAACATCACCCCGGCCAATCTGAAGAAGTGGGTCACCCAGGCCAACAAGGGCAAGAAGGCGGGTGAGACCACGCCGTCCGCGGCCTCCTCGATCCCGGTCGGATCGGCGCCCGCGGGGACCCCGTCGCCCTGAGCTCGTTATGCAGAAGTTGCCGGGCGGGTTGTCGTAGATCCCGCCCGGCACTGTAGCGTCGGTTCTGCCATGGACCTTGCATACATTCCCAGCCCGTCGACCGGAGTGCTCCACATCGGACCGCTCCCGTTGCGCGGCTATGCCTTCGCCATTCTCGTCGGGCTGTTCGTCGCCCTCTGGATCGTCAACCGGCGTTGGGTCGCCCGCGGCGGCAAGCCGGGAACGACCACGGACATCGCCGTCTGGGCCGTACCGTTCGGTCTGCTCGGTGGTCGCTTGTACCACGTCATCACCGATTACCAGCTGTACTTCGGTGAGGGGCGCGACTGGGTCGACGCCTTCAAGATCTGGGAAGGCGGCCTCGGCATCTGGGGCGCGGTGATGCTGGGCGCCGTGGGCGCGTGGATCGGCTGCCGCCGCCGGGGGATCGCGCTTCCGCCGTACGCCGACGCGCTGGCCCCGGCCCTCGCCGTGGCCCAGGCCATCGGACGCTGGGGGAACTGGTTCAACCAGGAGCTCTACGGCAGGGCGACCGATCTGCCGTGGGCGCTGAAGATCAGCGAGGGCCCCAACCGGGAGGCCGGCCTCTACCACCCGACGTTCCTGTACGAGTCGCTGTGGTGCCTCGGGGTCGCGGCGCTGGTCATCTGGGCCGAGCGCCGCTTCAAGCTCGGACACGGACGGGTCTTCGCGCTCTATGTCGCGGCGTACTGCGCGGGCCGCGGCTGGATCGAGTACATGCGCGTCGACGAGGCGCACCACATTCTGGGCCTCCGGCTCAATCTGTGGACCTCGATGATCATCTTCCTTCTCGCCGTTGTCTACCTCGTGGTCTCCAGCAGGCTGCGGCCCGGCCGTGAGGAGATCGTGGAACCGGACAAGGACGCCGACGACGCCCCGGCGAAGGACGCCGACGCCGGGGAATCGGCGGGGGACGACTCCGGTGAGGTCGCGGTGACCGCGGGGAAGAGCGAGGATTCGGTGTCCGGAGCGGCCAAGGACGGGACCTGAGCCCTCCGGCTCAGCGGCGGCTCGCCAGTGACAGGGTTCTGCGGGCCGCCGCCACGATCGCCGCGTCCACGAAACGGCCGTCCGGCAGCGCGTGTGCGCCCGCGTCGGTCGTCGCCGCCTCGATGATCTCCTCGGCCTCGACGATCTCCCGCGCGGTCGGCAGATACGCCCGCTCGATGACCGGCAGCTGGCGCGGGTGGATCGCCGCCCGGCCGACGAGCCCCAGTGCTCGGCCGCGGCGGCAGGACGACGCGAGACCGTCCAGGTCCTGTACGTCGGGATAGACCGACTGGGCGGGCGGGGGCAGGCCCGCCGCCCGGGCCGCGACCACGGCCCGGCTGCGTGACCAGTCAAGGCCCGCGTCGTCCCGTACCCCCAGATCGGCGCGGAGATCGGCCTCGCCCAGGGCGATGCCCCGGAGCGCCGGGTGGGCGGTGGCGATGGCGTGGGCGTGTTCCACGGCGAGGGCCGATTCGAGCAGCGCGTAGAGCGCGACATCGGGCGCGCGGGACGCGACGCGATGGATGTCCGAGGCATGGTCGACCTTCGGAACCCGCAGCCCGGCGAGCCCCGGCAGACCGGCCAGCGACGGCAGGTCCCGTTCGTCGGCGATCCGGACATGGACGGGGGTCTCGTGGGAGGACGACAGGAACTCGGTGGCGGCGGCGCGCGCGTACTCCTTGCGCTCCGGCGCCACCGCGTCCTCCAGGTCGACGATCACGACGTCCGCGCCGTAGGACAGCGCCTTCGGCATCATCTCCGGACGGTCTCCGGGCACATACAGCCAGGTGAGAGGGGCCGGCCGGCTGACCGGCGCGCTCATAGCGCGCCCGCCGAGCGCAGCGCGGCGATCTCCGGCCGGGACAGGCCCAGCTCGGCCAGGACGGTGTCGGTGTCCGCGCCGTGCGGACGGCCCGCCCAGCGGATGGAGCCGGGGGTCTCGGAGAGCCGGAAGAGAACGTTCTGCATCCGGAGGGGTCCCAGCTCCGGGTCGGGGACCTCGGTGATGGTGTCGAGCGCCTGGTACTGGGGGTCGGTCATGACCTCGCGGATGTCGTAGACGGGCGCGACCGCCGCCTCGGCCTTCTCGAACGCGGCCATGGCCTCCTCGCGGGTGTGCCGGGCCATCCAGTCGCCGACGGCGGCGTCCAGCAGATCCGCGTGGTCCGCGCGCCCGCTGCCGGTGCCGAACCATGGCTCCTCGATCAGCTCCGGGCGTCCCACCAGGCACATCACGCGTTCGGCGATGGACTGCGCCGATGTGGAGACCGCCAGCCAGGAGCCGTCGGCCGTGCGGTAGGTGTTGCGCGGGGCGTTGTTGCGGGAGCGGTTGCCGGTGCGCGGCTGTACGTAGCCGAGCTGGTCGTACCAGAGCGGCCCCGGGCCGAGGACGGTGAGGATCGGCTCGATGATCGCCAGATCCACCACCTGGCCCCGGCCCGTGACGGCGCGGCCGTTGAGCGCCGTCATCACCGCGTACGCCGTGGCCAGCGCGGCGATCGAGTCGGCCAGGCCGAACGGCGGCAGTGTGGGCGGCCCGTCGGGTTCGCCCGTGACGGCGGCGAACCCGCTCATCGCCTCGGCGAGCGTGCCGAACCCCGGGCGGTGGGCGTACGGGCCGAACTGCCCGAAGCCCGTCACACGCGCGAGCACGAGCCGGGGGTTGGCGGTGGACAGTTCGTCCCAGCCGAGCCCCCATTTCTCCAGGGTGCCGGGCCGGAAGTTCTCGATGATCACATCCGCTCCGGCGGCGAGGCCGAGCAGCAGATCACGGCCGCCGGGGGTGGAGAGATCGAGGGTGATGGCGCGTTTGTTGCGGCCGAGGAGCTTCCACCACAGCCCCACGCCGTCCTTGGCGGGGCCGTGCCCGCGCGACGGGTCGGGGCGGCGCGGGTGCTCGACCTTGATCACCTCGGCGCCGAAGTCACCGAGCATGGTCGCGGCGAGCGGGCCCGCGAAGAGCGTCGCGAGATCGAGGACGCGCAGCCCCGCGAGGGCCGGTCGGTCGGGTCCTGGCTGCTGGGGGGTGGGGCTGGCGGCGGCGTGCGCGGTCATCGGGCCTCGATCTCGGTGCGGTACGGCATGGAGGTGGACGCTCCGGGGCGTTGCACACAGAGCGCGGCGGCGACCGACGCCCAGTGCATCGCCTCGGGCATGGGGCGGCCCTCGCACAGCGCGACGGCGAGAGCGCCCACGTAGGTGTCACCGGCGCCGGTCGTGTCCACGGCGGACACCCGGGGCGCGGGCACCATGACGGACGCGGCGTCCCTGGCCGCGTACAGACTCCCCGCCGCTCCCATGGTGATCACGACCTCGGGAACCCGCAGGAGCAGGGCCTCGGCCGCCGCGTGCGGGGCGGCGATCCCGGTGAGGGTGGCCGCCTCGTGCTCGTTGGGGACCAGCAGATCGACGGTGTCGAGGAGTTCCGGCGGCAGGGGCTGGGCGGGCGCCGGGGTGAGGATGGTGCGTACGGAGTGTCGGCGCGCCGCGTCCGCGCCCTCCAGCACGGCGCTCAGCGGGAGTTCGAGCTGGAGGAGGAGGGCGTCGGCGGCGGCGATCACGGTCTCGTCACCGGGGCCGAGCCCGTTGACCGTGCCGTTCGCCCCCGGGATGACGACGATCGCGTTGCCGCCCTCGTCGTCGACGACGATATGGGCGGTGCCCGAGGCGCCCTCGTGGGTGCGCAGGAGATCCGTGTCGATGCCGGAGGCTTCGAGGGTGTGCCGCAGCAGTTCCCCGTACTCGTCCGTGCCGACCGCGCCGATCATCGCGACCTCGCCGCCCGCGCGGGCGGCGGCGACGGCCTGGTTGGCGCCCTTGCCGCCGGGGATCGTACGGAAATCCCGTCCGGTCACGGTCTCCCCGTGCTTCGGGGCGTGCGCGACATACACGACGAGATCCATATTGCTGCTGCCGAGCACCACGATGCCGCTCATGTGCGACGCGCCTCCCTCGGCGGCTTCTTCCCGGCCGGGCCGTCGGCCACCGCGTGCGTCAGCTCCGCGAGCGCGTCGAAGCCGGTGCCGTCGAACCCGGCGATCGAGGTGGCGAGCCGGTTCTTGAGCGGGGCGGTCCAGCGCTCGGGCAGCCTGGCCGGAGTGCCCGCCAGCAGTCCGGCGACGGAACCGGCCGTCGCGCCGTTCGAGTCGGTGTCCCAGCCCCCGGACACCGCACGGCAGATGGAGCCGCTGAAGTCGCCGTCCGCATGGGTCAGCGCGGCGGCGAGCAGCGCGGCGTTGGGCAGGACATGGACCCAGTGATAGTGGCCGTACGCGGTGTGCAGCGCGTCGGCCACGGTCTCGAAGTCCCGGTGGGCGCGGGCGGATGCGATCCCGGAGGTGATCGCACCGGCCAGCCGGGAGCGCGGTGGTACGACGGACAGCCCGGCCCGCAGACAGCTGTGCACGTCGTCGGTCCCGGCCGCGGCGGCGATGACGGCGGCGACGAACATCGCCCCGTACACCCCGTTCGCGGTGTGGGTGAGGGTCGCCTCGCGATGTGCCTGCGCGGCTGCCGCCGCCGGATCGCCGGGGTTCGTCCAGCCGTGCGCGTCGGCGCGGATGGCCGCCCCGATCCACTCCCGGAACGGATTGCGGTACCGAGCGGTCTCCGGCGGCTCGATCCCGGCGAGCAGATTGCGGTACGCGACGCGCTCGGCGGTGAACGTACGCCCGGCAGGCAGCTCCTCCAGCCAGAGCCGCGCGACATCCGCGGTGGTGAAGCCGCGGCCGTGGCGCCGGAGCAGCAGCACCGTGAGCAAGGGGTGGTCGAGGTCGTCGTCCTCGGGCATCCCGTCGATGTTCTCGGCGAGCGAGGTCGGCGCGGAGCGGCGGTTCCACGGGTACGCGGCGGCGAGATCGGCCGGCACCCCCTCGGCCGTGAACCAGGTGCGCAGCGGCCAGTTGCCGGTGGCGCGGGCGAGCGCGCGGATGCCGGAGAGCGGCAGCTTCTCGACGGGTTTGCCGAGCAGACAGCCCACGGCCCGGCCGAGCCAGGCGGCGTGCAGCCGGGGGACGGAGAGCGCGGGCGACGGCTCGGTCGGGGGGTCCGGCCAGGAGGGGCACGCGGCCTTGATGGCGGGCAGATCCGTCGGTTCCCGCTCCGCGAGCGGTGCGGGCAGCAGGGCCAGTTCGTCCAGCAGCTCACCGGCGAGTGCCCGGAGCCGTGGACCGGCCGGTGCGGATGAGGCGCCCGCGCGGTCCGGGGCGGGACGGCCGCCCGCCGCGCGCCAGCGGTCGGCGATTCGGGTCGCGTCGCGGCCGTCCAGCGCGGCCTCGCGCAGTTCATGGCCGATCAGATCCTCGGGCTGTACCCAGGTGAGGCGCAGATCCGTCATCGGGCGCCCGCCGAGCGCTGAGCCGGGGCGGGGTGAGGGGCGCTGGGGCCGGTCACCCCCGACGGTGTCAGCTCGATGAAGGCCGCCTCGTGCGCGCGGCGGCGCTCCGTGTCACGGGCGAACACCTCGTACGCCACCTTCGTCAGCGCCAGTGCGGGCGTGTGCAGATCGAGGCGGCTCGCCTCCGCCACGTCCCGCGCCCACTCGGCGGGAACGGCCGCCTCGCCGCCCAGTGCCCCGGCGAGCGCGCCGCTCATGGTGGCGATCGAGTCGCAGTCCCGGCCGTAGTTGACCGAGCCGAGGACCGTACGGCGGTAGTCGCCCGCGCCGATCAGCAGCATGCCGAGGGCGATGGGCAGTTCCTCGATGGAGTGCAGCCGGGAGGGGCGGCGGGCGCCCAGCGACGGGGCGCGGTAGTGCGGGCCGACCGTGTCGAACGGCGCGACCGCCTCGCGCAGCCCGCGCAGCGAGGACTCCGTGTCGCGGTGCCGGGCGGCCACCGCGCACACCGCCTCGATCGCCGCGCGCGTGCCGTCCTTCGCCAGGCCCAGACAGGTCGCCACGACCGACGCGGGCGTGGCGTCCGGCAGACACGCGGCGGCCACGGCGGCGGCGAACACCCCGGCGGCCTCCCGCCCGTACGAGGACTGGTGCGCGCCCGCCACCTCGATCGCCTCGGCGTAGGCGGCGGCCGGATGCGCCGCGTTGATCAGGCCGATGGGCGCCATGTACATCGCCGCACCGCAGTTGACGATATTTCCGGTGCCCGCCTCGCGCGGATCGACATGCCCGTAGTGCAACCGGGTGACCAGCCACTTCTCGGCGAGGAAGATCCGCTGGAGCGGCAGCGCCTCGGTCTCCAGCTCGGGGATCCAGCGCGGGGTGGAGATCAGGTCGGGGACGAGATGGTCGGCGACGGCGTAGGCGTCGAGATGGTCGCGGACCTTCTCGTACACCCGGATCAGCGCGTGCGTCATCAGGGTGTCGTCGGTGATGTGCCCGTCACCCTTGTGGTACGGCGCGAGCGGGCGGGCGGTGCGCCAGTCCTCGT
This sequence comes from Streptomyces sp. NPDC094034, assembly GCF_040303865.1. Classification (NCBI taxonomy): domain Bacteria; kingdom Bacillati; phylum Actinomycetota; class Actinomycetes; order Kitasatosporales; family Streptomycetaceae; genus Streptomyces; species Streptomyces sp. NPDC094034. The sequence goes on from NZ_JBEOUD010000023.1 coordinate 93,760, forward strand.
TCCACGGTCCGACGATGCCGGACACCCGGCCGCCGTGCCGTTCCACGATCTGCTCGGGGGAGTACCCCTCGACCGGACCGCCGAGCGCGTCACCGACGGCCGCGCCGATCAGACAGCCGGTGATCCGGTCCGTGAGGGGGAGGGTCGTCGGGGCCGCGCTCTGTGGTGTCATGTCCGGAATTGTCCACCCGGAGTGGTCAGTTCCGTGGCTGCGAGCAGTCCGGCGAGTTCGACGAGATCGGTCCCCGCGAGCCGGGGGAGCGCACACCCCGCCAGGGTCCGGCAGACGTCCCGCCAGGCGGCCGGCACGGCGTCGCCGCCGCCGAGCGCGCCGGTCAGCGCACCGGCCAGGGCGGGCGCGGAGTCGGCGACCCGGGAGAGACAGGCGGCGGCGGGCACCGCTCCCGCGACATCGCCACCGGCGGCCAGGGTCAGGGCGAGGGCGACCGGGACGGTCTCGGCCGCGGCGATGCCGTAGCTGTAGACGTGGTCGACGATCTGATGCTCCAGCAGCGGTACGAGCGCGAAGGCGCCGGCCGGTTCCTCGGCGAAGTCGCGGGCCAGTTTGACGGCGTGGCGGGCGTTGCGGCCGATCTCCGTGGACTCGGGCAGCTGGCCGAGAGCGGTCTCGACGGCCGTCTCGGGGTCCCCGCCGCCGAGCGCGGTCGCGACGGCCGCCGCCATGGCGCGGGCGCCGTGCACCCCGTCACCGTCCTGGGTGTACCGGGCGTCGAACTCGGCGAGTTCGGCGGCGGCGGACGGATCGCCGGGGTGGACGACGGCGAGGACGGAGGCCCGTACGCACGCGGCGTCGTCGAAGTAGTGCGGGTTGTCGTGGCCGGTGGCGGGCGGGCGCAGCCCGGTGGCGAGATTCCCGAGCCCCGCGCGTACGGAGATCCGCGCCCGCAGGGGCGGTACGGCCGACTCCACCTCGGGCGCGCGGGCCGCCGCGGCGGCGATCTCGGCGGCGAGGGAGTTCCAGGCGAGATCGACGGCGCCCCGCGTCCGGCGGTCGGCGCCGAGGGAGTGGAAGTGATCGCCGGCGGCGGTGAGCACCGACTCGGCGGCGAAGGCGGCCCACTCGGCGTCGTCGGAGGGGCCGAGCTTGAGCGGTTCGGGGGGTTGGTTGAGCGCGATGGGCACGGGGAGGGTGGTGGTCGCGTTCTGCTCGGCGAAGGTGTCCAGTTCCCGGGTGAGCCGACGCGTCCACTCGGGCATCCGCGCGGCCCGGTGCCGGGCGGCGGGCCACCCGGCGGCGTCCCCGGCGGCGAGCCCGAGGAGCAGCCCCTCGATCCGGCGGAGGGGAGCGGCCCGGGAGCCGGGGGCGGGGGAGCCGGAGGTGTCCGGGGCGGCGGGGCGCTCCGGCGCGTGCGGTGTCTCGGCCCACGCACCGTCGCCGCGCGCCCGCTCCCGCTCGATCGCTGTCATGACGCCACCCTTTCGTCGTAGTCCGGCATGAGCAGGTCCGCGATGTCCAGTACGTGGTAGCCGCGCATCGAGGGCAGACAACTGCCCCGGACCGGGCCGATGACCGAGGACCATTCCTCGGGGATCGCCGCCGCCCCCGACATCGCGCCCGCCAGGGCGCCCGCGACCGCCCCGGTGGTATCGGCGTCCCGGCCCATGTTGACCGCCGTCAGCACCGACGTACGGAAGTCACCGCGCGCCGCCGCGAAGGCCCCGAAGGCCAGGCCCACCGCCTCGGGGGCCAGATCGGTCCACGGATAGCCGCCGATGACCACCGAGGAGCGGACGGCCCGCTCCAGCGTGAGCGTGTCGGGGTACGCCCGCCGCGCGGCGACGACTCCGCGGCGCAGGGTGCGGGCCGTCCAGGAGTCCATGGGGACCACGGACAGCGCCGCGGCGATCACCGACATGACTCCGGCGCCGCCCATCGCGGCGGCGACCCCGGCCGCCACCGCCCGGCCGCCGTAGATGCCCTCGCCGTCGTGGCTGACCCGGCCGTCGACCGCGACCAGCCGCGCGGCCTCCTCCGGCCGGCCCGCGGCGAAGACCCCGAAGGGCGCCGCGCGCATCGCGAGCCCGTCGCTCCAGGCGTGCCGGTGCTGGGCGGTGATGGGGGCGGCGAGCCCGCGCCGCAGATTCTCCAGCGTGCCGCGCTCGCTGAAACCGGCCCCGCGGAAGGGGCCCTCGTCATGGTCCGCGAGCCAGTGGTGCCAGGCGTTCTCGACATGGGCGACGGTCAGCGCCGAGCCGTGCCGGGCGAGCAGCAGCCCGGAGAAGATCGTGTACTCGGTGTCGTCGGTGCCCGCCGGGCTGTCGGCCACGAACCCTTCGATACGGCCCCACCGGCGGCGGATCTCGGAGGGCCGCATGTTCTCCGCCGGGGCGCCGATCGCGTCGCCCACGGCGAGCCCGAGCAGGGCACCGCGCGCCCGGTCCCGGAGCACCGCGACCGCGTCGGCCTCGGGGTGTGCTCGGTCCGTGTCGATCTCCGGATGTGCCCGGACCGCGTCGGCCTCGGGGCGTGCTCGGCCCGTGTCGATCTCCGGCTGTGCTCGGACCGCGTCGATCTCGGGGCGAACCGCGCCCGCGTCAACCACGGGATCGCGACGGACTGACTCCATGGTGTGGCCCTTTCGCGCGAGCCCGTGTCACCGCGTCGGTGTCTCCGCATCTGTGCCACACGGAGCGCCGGGGGAGTCCGAGAAACCCCGCTGTCACCCGGGTGACATCTCCGTCGCGGCCCGGCCCAAGGCCGGTAAGTACGGCCTTCCTTGCTGGCGGGAGCCATTTTTCGTGCGTATTTTCGAGGCATTGAGCGGGGCGGAACCCGGTGTGCCGGGCCCCGGCACACCGGGTTCCGCCCCCGTGAAAAGAGGAGAGACATGTCCATCATCGAGACCGAGGCAACGCTCCACGAGGCCCACCGCGACAATCACACGCATCGCGATGTCAATGGCGGCTGGCTGCGTCCCGCGGTGTTCGGCGCGATGGACGGACTGGTCTCCAACCTGGCGCTGATGACCGGTGTGGCGGGCGGCGCGGTCTCTCAGCAGACGATAGTGATCACCGGGCTCGCGGGCCTGGCGGCCGGTGCCTTCTCGATGGCCGCGGGCGAGTACACCTCCGTCGCCTCCCAGCGCGAGCTGGTCCAGGCCGAACTGGAGGTGGAGCGCGGGGAACTGAGGAAGCACCCCGCCGACGAGATGGCGGAGCTGGCCGCGCTCTATGTGTCACGCGGCGTGGAGCCGGAGCTTGCCCACGAGGTGGCACGGCAGCTCTCGAAGGACCCCGAGCTGGCGCTGGAGATACACGCGCGCGAGGAGCTGGGGATCGACCCGGACGATCTGCCGTCGCCGCTGGTCGCCGCCGTGTCGTCGTTCGGCTCGTTCGCCCTGGGCGCGCTGCTGCCCGTACTGCCGTATCTGCTCGGCGCCACCGCGCTGTGGCCCGCCGTGCTGCTCGCGCTGATCGGGCTCTTCGCCTGCGGTGCGCTGGTGGCGCGGGTGACGGCGCGCAACTGGTGGTACAGCGGACTGCGTCAGCTGCTCCTCGGCGGAGCGGCGGCGGCGCTCACCTACGGGCTCGGCGCGCTGTTCGGCGCGGCACTCTAGGTCCTGTCCGGACAGGACCTGGCGGGTGCACTTTCGGGGGATTTTTCCCCTGGTCCGGGATATCCCGAATTCGGCTGCGAGGCTCTAACCTGGGGAGGGCCCCCGAGGGCGGGCGGGCGGAAACGCCCGCCCTGTAATGTCCGTCGCCGCGCGTTCCGGCCCCCGGGATGCGACACTTTGCCAGCGCCATACCAGCAGCCGTTACCCAGCGGTTTCGAGTCGGTAATCACCGGGCATGAGCCGTAGGCGCCGCGGGCAACGAAGCCTGCTCCGTCTCAGCCGACCGGACGACGATCTGTCCGTCTGCGCCCCCCTTCACCGCTATGAGCGGTGTCCACATGCTGGAACAAGCTATCCGCTACCCGAGAAGCTGCCCATCATGTAACCTGCACGAAATTTCTTGGAGGGCCAACGTCGTCCCTCGGTACTCGCATATGCCACGACGACGACGGGAGAGCCAATGCGTTTCGACGCCTGGTCGCCCATGGATGGTCGCCCCGCCCCCCAGGGGATGTACGACCCCCGTAACGAGCACGACGCCTGTGGTGTCGGGTTCGTGGCCACCCTCACTGGTGTAGCCAGCCACGCGCTGGTGGAGCAGGCGCTGACCGTACTGCGCAATCTCGAACATCGCGGCGCCACCGGCTCGGAGCCCGACTCCGGCGACGGCGCGGGAATCCTCCTCCAGGTCCCGGACGCCTTCCTCCGCGAGGTCGCCGGTTTCGAGCTGCCCGAGGCCGGCTCGTACGCCGTCGGCATCGGCTTCCTGCCCGCCGACGACGCCATGGACGCCGTCTCACGCATCGAGACGATCGCCGCCGAGGAGGGCCTGAACGTCCTCGGCTGGCGCGAGGTGCCCGTAGCGCCCGAGCTGCTCGGCGCCACCGCCCGCTCGACCATGCCGGCCTTCCGCCAGCTGTTCATCGCCGAGGACACCTCCCGGACGGGACCCGGGGGAGGTACGAGCACGGGCATCGCCCTGGACCGCAAGGCGTTCCTGCTGCGCAAGCGCGCCGAGCGCGAGGCCGGCGTCTACTTCCCGTCCCTCTCCGCCCGGACCATCGTCTACAAGGGCATGCTCACCACCGGGCAGCTCGAACCGTTCTTCCCGGACCTCTCCGACCGCCGTTTCGCGACCGCGATCGCGCTGGTCCACTCACGGTTCTCCACCAACACCTTCCCGAGCTGGCCGCTCGCCCACCCGTACCGCTTCGTCGCGCACAACGGCGAGATCAACACGGTCAAGGGCAACCGCAACTGGATGCGTGCCCGTGAGTCCCAGCTCGCGTCCGACCTCTTCGGCGGCGAGGCGCTTGAGCGGATCTTCCCCGTCTGTACGCCCGACGCCTCCGACTCCGCGTCGTTCGACGAGGTCCTTGAGCTGATCCACCTCGGCGGCCGGTCGCTGCCGCACTCCGTGCTGATGATGGTCCCCGAGGCGTGGGAGAACCACGACTCCATGGACCCGGCCCGGCGCGCCTTCTACCAGTTCCACGCCACGATGATGGAGCCCTGGGACGGCCCCGCCTGTGTCACCTTCACCGACGGCACGCAGGTCGGCGCCGTCCTCGACCGCAACGGACTGCGTCCGGGCCGTTACTGGGTGACCGACGAGGGACTTGTCGTCCTCTCCTCCGAGGTCGGCGTCCTGGACATCGACCCGGCCAAGGTCGTCCGCAAGGGCCGCCTCCAGCCCGGCCGGATGTTCCTCGTCGACACCGCCGAGCACCGCATCATCGAGGACGACGAGATCAAGGCGTCCCTCGCCGCCGAGCAGCCCTACCAGGAGTGGCTGGAGAGCGGCGAGATCGAGCTGTCGGACCTGCCCGAGCGCGAGCACATCGTGCACACGCACGCCTCCGTCACCCGCCGCCAGCAGACCTTCGGCTACACCGAGGAGGAGCTGCGCGTCCTGCTCGCGCCCATGGCACGGGCCGGCGCCGAGCCGATCGGCTCCATGGGCACGGACTCGCCGATCGCCGCGCTCTCCGCCCGGCCGCGACTCCTCTTCGACTACTTCACCCAGCTCTTCGCGCAGGTCACCAACCCGCCGCTGGACGCCATCCGCGAGGAGCTGGTCACCTCGCTGCGCTCCTCGCTCGGCCCCCAGGGCAATCTGCTGGAGCCGGCCGCCGCGTCCTGCCGCAGCGTCACCCTCCCCTTTCCGGTGATCGACAACGACGAGCTGGCCAAGCTCGTCCACATAAACGCCGACGGCGACATGCCCGGCATGAAGGCCGCCACGCTCTCCGGTCTCTACCGGGTCGGTGGCGGCGGTGATGCCCTCGCCACCCGCATCGACGAGATCTGCGCCGAGACGGACGCCGCGATCGAGAGCGGCGCCCGGATCATCGTGCTCTCCGACCGGCACTCCGACGCCGAGCACGCCCCGATCCCCTCGCTGCTGCTGACCGCCGCCGTGCACCACCACCTCATCCGCACCAAGCAGCGCACCCAGGTCGGGCTGCTGGTCGAGGCCGGCGATGTCCGCGAGGTGCACCATGTCGCGCTGCTCATCGGCTACGGCGCCGCCGCCGTCAACCCGTATCTCGCCATGGAGTCCGTCGAGGACCTGGTCCGCGCCGGTACGTTCATCGAGGGCCTGGCGCCCGAGCGGGCGATCAGGAATCTGATCCACGCGCTCGGCAAGGGCGTCCTGAAGGTGATGTCCAAGATGGGCATCTCCACCGTCGCCTCCTACCGGGGCGCGCAGGTCTTCGAGGCCGTCGGCCTGGACCAGTCCTTCGTCGACAAGTACTTCAACGGCACCGCCACCAAGATCGGCGGCGCCGGTCTCGATGTCGTGGCCGAGGAGGTCGCCGCCCGGCATGCCAAGGGCTACCCGGCCTCCGGGATCTCCGCGAGCCACCGCAAGCTGGAGATCGGCGGCGAGTACCAGTGGCGCCGCGAGGGCGAGCCGCACCTCTTCGACCCGGAGACCGTCTTCCGGCTCCAGCACGCCACGCGCTCCCGCAGCTACGACATCTTCAAGCAGTACACGAGCCGGGTGAACGAGCAGTCCGAGCGGCTGATGACGCTGCGCGGCCTGTTCAACTTCGCCTCCGACCGCACGCCGGTCCCGCTGGACGAGGTCGAGCCCGCCTCCGAGATCGTCAAGCGCTTCTCCACCGGCGCCATGTCGTACGGCTCGATCTCCCGCGAGGCGCACGAAACCCTCGCCATCGCGATGAACCAGCTCGGCGGCAAGTCCAACACCGGTGAGGGCGGCGAGGACGCGGACCGGCTCTACGACCCGGCCCGCCGCTCCTCCATCAAGCAGGTCGCCTCCGGCCGCTTCGGTGTCACCAGCGAATACCTGGTCAACGCCGATGACATCCAGATCAAGATGGCGCAGGGCGCCAAGCCCGGCGAGGGCGGCCAGCTGCCCGGCCACAAGGTCTACCCGTGGGTCGCCAAGACCCGGCACTCCACCCCCGGCGTCGGTCTGATCTCCCCGCCGCCGCACCACGACATCTACTCCATCGAGGATCTCGCCCAGCTGATCCACGACCTCAAGAACGCCAACCCGGTGGCCCGCATCCATGTGAAGCTGGTCTCCGAGGTCGGCGTCGGCACCGTCGCCGCGGGTGTCTCCAAGGCGCACGCCGATGTCGTACTGATCTCCGGCCACGACGGCGGTACGGGCGCCTCGCCGCTCACCTCGCTCAAGCACGCGGGCGGCCCCTGGGAGCTGGGTCTCGCCGAGACCCAGCAGACCCTGCTGCTCAACGGCCTGCGCGACCGTATCGTCGTCCAGACCGACGGCCAGCTGAAGACCGGCCGCGATGTGGTCATCGCCGCGCTGCTGGGCGCCGAGGAGTTCGGTTTCGCGACCGCGCCGCTCGTCGTCTCCGGCTGCGTCATGATGCGCGTCTGTCATCTGGACACCTGCCCGGTCGGGATCGCCACCCAGAACCCGGTGCTGCGCGAGCGGTTCTCCGGCAAGGCCGAGTACATCGTCAACTTCTTCCAGTTCATCGCGGAAGAGGTCCGCGAACTCCTCGCCGAACTGGGCTTCCGCACCCTCGAAGAGGCCGTCGGCCACGCCGAACTGCTCGACACCGAGCGGGCCGTGGATCACTGGAAGGCGCAGGGCCTCGACCTCAAGCCGCTCTTCCATGTGCCCGCGCTGCCCGAGAACGCCGTACGCCACCAGGTCATCGCCCAGGACCACGGCCTGGCGAAGGCGCTCGACAACGAGCTGATCAAGCTCGCCGCCGACGCGCTGAGCGCCGAGAGCGCCGAGGCCGCCCAGCCCGTACGCGCGCAGATCGGCATCCGGAACATCAACCGGACCGTCGGCACCATGCTCGGCAACCAGGTGACAAGGAAGTTCGGTGGCGCGGGCCTGCCCGACGACACCATCGACATCACCTTCACCGGCTCCGCCGGCCAGTCCTTCGGCGCGTTCCTGCCGCGCGGTGTCACGCTGCGCCTGGAGGGCGACGCCAACGACTACGTCGGCAAGGGCCTGTCCGGCGGCCGGGTCGTCGTACGGCCCGACCGCGGCGCCGACCATCTCGCGGAGTACTCCACCATCGCGGGCAACACCATCGCCTACGGCGCCACCGGTGGCGAACTCTTCCTGCGCGGCCGGACCGGCGAGCGCTTCTGCGTCCGCAACTCCGGCGCCACCGTCGTCTCCGAGGGCGTGGGCGACCACGGCTGCGAGTACATGACCGGTGGCCACGCCGTCGTCCTCGGCGAGACGGGCCGCAACTTCGCGGCCGGTATGTCGGGCGGCGTCGCGTATGTCATCGACCTCGACGCCGACAATGTCAACGCCGGAAACCTGGGCGCCGTCGAACAGCTCGACGACACCGACAAGGGATGGCTGCACGATGTGGTGCGCCGCCACCAGGAGGAGACGGGTTCCACCGTCGCGGAGAAGCTGCTCGCCGAGTGGGACACCGCCGTGGACCGCTTCAGCAAGATCATCCCGACCACGTACAAGGCAGTGCTCGCCGCCAAGGACGCCGCCGAGCTGGCCGGTCTCTCGGAGACCGAGACCACCGAGAAGATGATGGAGGCGGCGACCAATGGCTGACCCGAAGGGCTTTCTCACCACCGGGCGCGAAGTCGCCAGGACCCGCCCCGCCGAGGAGCGCGTCAAGGACTGGAACGAGGTCTACGTTCCTGGCTCGCTGCTCCCGATCATCAGCAAGCAGGCCGGACGCTGCATGGACTGCGGCATCCCGTTCTGCCACAACGGCTGTCCGCTGGGGAATCTGATCCCCGAGTGGAACGACTACGCGTACCGCGAGGACTGGACGGCCGCGAGCGAGCGGCTGCACGCCACAAACAACTTCCCGGAGTTCACCGGGCGGCTCTGCCCGGCCCCCTGTGAGTCGGCGTGTGTCCTCGCGATCAACCAGCCCGCCGTCACCATCAAGAACGTCGAGGTCTCGATCATCGACAAGGCGTGGGACAACGGCGATGTCACCCCGCAGCCGCCGGACCGGCTCTCCGGCAAGACCGTCGCCGTCATCGGCTCGGGACCGGCCGGACTGGCCGCCGCCCAGCAGCTGACCCGGGCCGGTCACACCGTCGCGGTGTACGAGCGCGCCGACCGGATCGGCGGACTGCTGCGGTACGGCATCCCCGAGTTCAAGATGGAGAAGTCGCACATCAACCGCCGTATCGAGCAGATGCGCGCGGAGGGCACCAAGTTCCGTACCGAGATCGAGATCGGCCGGGACATCGACGCGGCGAAGCTGCGCAAGCGGTACGACGCCGTCGTCATCGCCGCGGGCGCCACCGTCTCGCGCGATCTGCCCGTCCCGGGGCGTGAGCTGAACGGCATCCACTTCGCGATGGAGTATCTGCCGCTCTCCAACAAGGTGCGGGAGGGCGACCTGACGGTCTCCCCGATCTCCGCCGAGGGCAAGCACGTCGTGGTCATCGGCGGCGGCGACACCGGCGCGGACTGCGTCGGTACGGCGCACCGCCAGGGCGCGCTGTCCGTCACCCAGCTGGAGATCATGCCGAAGCCGGGCGAGGAGCGCGCCACGCACCAGCCGTGGCCGACGTTCCCGATGCTCTACAAGGTCACCTCCGCGCACGAGGAGGGCGGCGAGCGGGTCTACTCCGTCTCCACCACCCACTTCGAGGGCGACGAGGACGGCAATGTCCAGAGCCTGAACCTGATCGAGGTGGAGTTCAAGGACGGCAAGCTGGAGCAGAAGCCGGGTACGGAGCGGAAGATCCCGGCCCAGCTGGTCACGCTCGCCATGGGCTTCACCGGCACCGACCAGGAGAACGGCCTGGTCGAGCAGTTCGGTCTGGAGCTCGACGGGCGCGGCAACATCGCGCGTGACGCGGACTTCGCGACCAATGTGCCCGGCGTGTATGTCGCCGGAGACGCGGGCCGTGGCCAGTCCCTGATCGTGTGGGCGATCGCCGAGGGCCGCTCGGCGGCGCGCGGTGTGGACCGGATGCTGACCGGCGCGAGCGATCTGCCGGCCCCGATCCGTCCGACGGACCGTGCGCTGACGGTCTGATACGTCACCTTCACCCGAGACTCCCGTACAACGGCGTACGGGCGGTGTTGGCCCGGGGAGCGTCTCCCGGGCCTCCCGCAGGACGCGGCGCCTGCCCCAGTCCCCGACCGGACCGATGGCAGGCGCCGTGGCATGCGTAACGGCTGGCATAATCGCGAGACTTGCCGCCCGTCGACCACAGAGGACCCAGCATGGTCACCGCCCCCGCCGCGTCCGGCCCCGCCATCAGTCTCCGGAAGGTCGAGGAGACGGCCCCGGCGCTGGTCAGCCTCTACAAGAGCGCGGCGGTCTCGCTGACGAAGAACGGTCTGAGCGGACAGCGCGCGGCCGTCTATCTGGTGCTGGACTACTCGGGCTCGATGCGGGCGTACTACAAGGACGGCAGCGTCCAGGCCCTGGCCGACCGGGTGTTGGGGCTCTCCGCGCATCTGGACGACGACGGGATCGTGCCCGTCGTCCTGTTCTCCACGGACATTGACGCGGAGTCGGACATCTCCCTGGCCAACCACCACGGCCGGATCGACGCGATCGTCGCCGGGCTCGGCCATATGGGCAAGACCAGCTACCACCTGGCGATGGACACCGTCATCGACCACTACCTGGACAGCGGGTCGACCGCTCCGGCGCTGGTGGTCTTCCAGACGGACGGCGGCCCGATCAGTAAACCGGCCGCCGAGCGGTATCTCTGCAAGGCGGCCGAACTGCCGCTGTTCTGGCAGTTCATCGGCTTCGGCGACCCGGAGAGCAGACAGTTCGACTTCCTCCGCAAGCTCGACGACCTCGCCGTCCCCGGAAAACGGCGCGTCGACAACGCCGGGTTCTTCCACGCGGGCAAGGACCCGCGCCAGGTCGAGGACGCCGTGCTGTACGACCGGCTGGTCGAGGAGTTCCCGCGATGGCTGGGCCGGGCACGGGAGTTGGGCATCGTCACCTGAGCCCCCCGGCGCCCCCTGAGATTCCTGGGCTCCTGGCGCCCCTGGGATTCCCGGGCTCGTGGCTGCCCCCGAGCCCCCTTTGACTACGTGTCGCCGTGGGGCGGGGCGAGCAGCCCGTCGATGAGCACGCGTATCTTCCACGCGGCGCGCGTCGCCCCGTCACCGCTGGTCAGCAGCGGCGTCAGCGCCCGGATCGTGGGGTAGCGCTCGGCGGGCAGTGACCGGTAGAGCGCGTCGAGCCCGCCGGTGAGCGCCTGCTCCGCCTTCTCCCCCTCCTCCAGCGCGGACGAGGCGATGTACTGGCCGATCAGATCCACCGCCCAGGCGCAGGCGGCGTCGCTGATCCCGCCGGTACGCAGCAGCCGCAACAACTCCTCGGTGATACGCAGGCTGTGCGGGCCGGGCAGGGCGCCCGTCCTCCCGACGGTCGCGATGTCGTTGTGGGCCGCCAGCGCGGTCACCGAGCGGTCCACGAGCAGTTCGAGCCGGGCGCGCCAGTCCCCGTCCGAGTCGGTGGGCAGGTGGACGTCCGCCACGGCCAGGTCGTGGGCGAGAGCCATCAGCGCGGCACGGTCGGGCACGTACACGTACAGCGAGGCGGGTCCCGTCTGCACGGCCTGGGAGACCCGCCGCATGCTCACCGCCTCGCATCCCAGCTCGTCCACCAGGGCCAGGGTGGCGGCCACGATCGCGTCGAGGCTCAGCGTCGTCTTCGCGGACCGGGTCCGGGGGCGGGCGGGCATGCCCTCCATCCTAGCTTGACGAACACCGTTCGTCAGGAGCAGTCTGTCACCGTTGACGAACGCCGTTCGTTACGTCTTCCCTCCGAAGGGGACCTGTCATGACCTGGGACGTACACCGCCTGCCGCGCGCCGAGGGCAGGACCTTCCTGATCACCGGCGGAAACGCGGGGATCGGCTACTTCGTCGCCGAGCAACTCGCCACGACCGGCGCCACGGTCGTCATCGCCGGCCGCAGCGCGCCGAAAGGGGAAGCGGCGACGGCCTCGATCCGCTCGCGCGTGCCGGACGCGCGCGTGCGCCACATACCGCTGGATCTCGCCGACCCCGCCTCGATCGAGCGGAGCGTGTACGCGCTCGACACCGAAACCCTCGACGCGGTGGTCCTCAACGCCGGTGTCCTGCTGGACGATCCGCCGCGCCGCGAGACCGCCGCCGGGCATGAGCTGATGTTCGCCACCAACCACCTGGGGCACTTCGCCCTGACCGCGCGTCTCGCCCCGCTGCTCCACGCCGCGCCCGCCGCGCGGGTCGTCACCACGGGCAGCTTCGCCGCCAGAGGCGAACGGCTGGACCTCGACGACCTCCAGAGCACGCGCGACTACCGGCCCAAGCGCACGTACGGACGCTCGAAGCTGGCGCAGACACTGTTCGCTCTCGAACTCGACCGCCGGCTGCGCGCGGCGCACAGCACGACCATCAGCGTGGTGTCCCACCCCGGCGGCGCCCTGGACGCCCTGACACCGTCACGCGCCCCACTGCATGTGCGCACCACGGCCCAGAGGCTGCGCGGTCTGCCGCTGGGACTCCTCCTCCAGGGCAAGGAAGCGGGCGCGTGGCCGACGGTCCGGGCCGTCCTCGACCCGGCCGTACGCGGGGGCCGGCTGATCGGCCCCCGCGTGTTCGGTCTGCGCGGAAGGCCACGGTTCGAGCCGGTGCGCGAGCACTTCGCGGACCGCGACACGGCGCGCCGCCTATGGACGGCGAGCGCCGCCCTGACCGGCACGGACCCGGCCCCCGGTGCCGGGAGCGTCAGTGCAGGACCTTCGCCTTCGCCCGCTGGAACTCCTCGTCGGACAGAGCGCCCTTGTCGTGCATCGCGGTGAGTTCGGCGAGTTCCGCCGCGTGGGACCTCGCCGATTGGTCGTCGCCGCGGGCTGTCTCACGGACGTAGGAATCGAACGCCTCTCGCCGCTTCCGCGCCTCTTGCAGTTCGCGCTCTCCCATGCCGTGGCCGCGGACGACGACGTAGATCAGGACGCCGAGGAACGGCAGCAGAATCACGAACAGCAGCCAGCCGGTTTTGACCCACCCGTTCATTTCGCTGTCCCGGAAGATGTCGGTGATCACCCGGAAGAGCAGGAAGAACCACAGCACGGCCAGGCCGACCAGGAAAACCGTCCAGAACGCGCCGAGGATCGGATAGTCGTACGCCAGGTTCACGTTTCCTGCCATGACCCTCTCCTGACGGTGCGGTTTCGCGGATGTCTTTGAGGACCTTCGGGGTGCGGGATCTTCGCATCGATCGTCGCACCGTCCGCACTCGGACGCCACACGGGAACGCCGCGGGGCGTCACCGCCCTCACCGGCCGCTCTCCCGTCTCCCCGCGGTCCGCCCCAGGGTGAGGGCCAGCCCCCGCACCCGGCGCCAGTCCGTCGGCGGACCGGCGCCGGGTACGCCGGGACGGTCGCGCGGCAGCCGTACCCGCAGGGCGCGGGGCTCGATACGGCAGCGCACCGGAGTGGGCACGGTAAGGGCCTCGCCGTCGACACCGGCCTGGATGACGGACGCGTCGGCGTCGATGACGACCTCCCGGGCGGTGAGCGAGGTGAGGCCGGGGCCGCGCTTGCCGCGCAGCAGCAGGGCCGCCTGCACCGCGTTGTCGACCGTGACACCGAGCACGCCGAGGACCCCGGAATCCAGCGCCTCCCGGCGCCCCAGGCCCGCGGGGTCCCCCATCAGGTAGGCGTTGTTGCTCACGAGAACGGCCTGGGGCCTGTCGATGGTCGTGGCACCGGCGTGCACCGTCAGGCGGGGACCGCTGTGGCGCGTCAGCAGGTCGGGGAGCATCTGAAGCGTCGTCCGGGCCTTGTCCCCGCGATAGGCCGGGCTCTGTACGACGGCCGCGTACGCGCCGAACGAGACGTTGTTGACGAAGACGCGTCCCGCGCCGTCCTCCTGGGGCGCCGCCACCCCGAGGTAACCCAGATCGACACGGAGTTCGACGCCGTCGGTGAGCGCCTCCAGGCACCTCGACGGGTCCTCCCGGTCAAGGCCCAGGTCCATGGCGAAGTGGTTGCGGGTCCCGGCGGACACCACGACGAACGGAACGTCGCGCTCCGCCGCCACCGCCGCGACCAGTGCCTGCGTACCGTCCCCACCCGCCACCCCCAGCAGATCGGCGCCGGCGTCGACGGCCCGCCTCGCCAGCTCGGCCACGTCCGCCGGATGCTCCGGATCCAGTACGACGACCTCCGCGCCGAGGGCCCTGGCCCGTTCCACCAGGCGGAACTGCGCCACCTTTCCGCCACCGGAGCGCGGATTCATGATCAGGAAAGGGTGTTCCGGCGGAGCGGCCGGACGTTCGGGCATCCGTCCGGTGTCCTCCACCAGCGCCGCCCTGCCGACGGAGACCGCGAGCGCCCACAGGGCGAACGAGACGAGGACCACCCACAGCAGTCCGGCGAGCGCGTAGAGCACGAGGACGGTGACCGGCGCGAGGACCGCGAGCAGCAGAGCGAGCACCCGGATCACACCCTTGTGCGCGAGAACCCACCACACACCGGCCGCCGCGACGGCCACACCGGCCAGCCCCACACCCACCAGCACGATGCTCCGAAGCCCGGCGAACACGAGCGGGACCAGCAGCGCGCCCGCGCCCGCGACCAGAGCCAGGCGTGCGGCCCAGCGCCTGTTCATGCGAGGGAACCTCCCGTCCGACGCCGTCGCCCCCGCCTTTCCATTGGACACGCGTGGCGCGGTACGCGCATCAGCCGGCGCGGACGCCCGAATGATGACTCACCCGGGGGCGGACCTTCGGCGTTGAACGCTCAGGGGCTCAGTTCTGGGCCTCGCCGCGGTGGCCGCCGGGAGACGAAGCGTGGCGACGGCCCCGCCGTCGGGCGCGTTGGTGAAGGAGAGTGCCGCCCCGATGACCTCTGCCTGGCCGAGCGCGATGGTCAGCCCGAGGCCGTGGCCCCGGCCGCGTTCCGACGCCCCGGTGCGGAACCGTTGGGGCCCGTCGGCGAGCAGTTCTCGCGGGAAGCCCGGGCCGTGGTCGCGTATCGTCACGCAGGTCCCCGCCACCGTGACCTCGACGGGCGTACGACCGTGCCGATGGGCGTTGACGACCAGGTTGGTGACGATCCTGTCAAGCCTGAGTGGGTCGGTCTCGGCGGACTGGGCGTCGGCCGTGGTGAGTTGTGTCCGCAGCTCGGTGCGGACCAGTGACTCTCTGACCACCTCGGCGAGCGGAACGGGCCTGAGCTCCGCCCGCTCGGCGCCGGCGTCGAGCCGGGAGATCTCCAGCAGGTTCTCCACCAGGGTCCGCAGCGCCGCCACCCGGTCCCTGACCAGTTCCGTGACCTCCCCCTCGGGGAGCAGCTCGCTCGCGGTGACCAGACCCATCAGCGGGGTGCGCAGTTCGTGAGCGACATCGGCGGTGAAGTGCTGCTCGGCCACCAGCCGCCCGAGCAGGCCGTCGGCCATCGCATCGACGGTGGCGGAGATCTCGGCGATCTCGTCGCTGCCGTCGACGGCCGCTGTCCTGGCGGTCAGGTCACCTGCCGAGATCCGGCGTGCGGTCCGCGCCACCCTGCGCAGCCTGCGGTGGGGCAGTTCCGCGGCGAGCGCCGACAGCGGTACGACGACGGCCAGCGCGATGAGCGAATACGTCCACATGTGCCGGTCCAGGGCACGCCGGGTGAGCAGGTCGGGCGTCATGTCCACCTCCACCGCCACGGGGCTGCCCCGGTACATCTGTGCCGCCCACATCGACGGGTGGTCCCCAGGGCCGTCACCGTCGTACCAGGTGGCATACCCGTCTCTCAGACCTTGCGGGTCACGGAGTCGGCGCAGCAACTCGACGGGCATGAGCTCGGGCGACATCCGGAGGGAGTCGGGTGGGGTGGCGTCCCGCTCGTGGTCCCGCAGGTCCCGGGACAGCTGCGTCACGGCCTTGGCGCTGCCATCGTTCAGAGAACGGGCCAGGGTGCTGCGGTGGACCAGTACCCCGACGGTCAGCGCGATGGCGCAGCAGGCCATGGCGACAAGTGCGGCGATCTTCCAGCGCAGCGAACGCCAGTTCAGCAGGTCGCGCAGGATATTCACGTCAGCGCCGGAACTTGTAGCCGAACCCGCGGACGGTCTGGATCCGCTCGGCTCCGATCTTCCTGCGCAGCCGCTGGACGCACAGGTCGACCACGCGGCTGTCGCCGTCCCAGCCGTAGTCCCACACGTTGCGCAGCAGCATGTGCCGGTCCAGAACGACGCCGGGGTTCGCCGCGAACTCCAGCAGGAGCCGCAGCTCGGTGGGGGCCAGCGCGACAGGTTCGCCCGCCAGGAACACCTCAAGGGCGGCGGTGTCGATGGTCAGTTCGCCGAAGACCAGCGGGACGCGTCCGCCCGGGCGACCGGAATCCTCCGGCTCCGCCGCACAGCCCACCGGTTCGGTCGGGGGGCTGTGCGGCACTGCCGGGGCGTCGGCGGGGTTGAAGGTGGCCCGCCGCAGCAGCGAGCGGATGCGTGCCACCAGCACCCCTGTGTCGACGGGTTTGACCACGTAGTCGTCGGCGCCCGCCTCCAGGCCGCCGACCATGTCCAGGGCGTCGCCGCGCGCGGACATCATCAGGATCGGCTTCATGCTCGTCTCCCTGATGCGGCGACACAGCCCGATGCCGTCGAGGGCGGGCAGCATCACGTCCAGCAGCAGCAGGTCATGGCGGCCTTCCCGGAAAATTTCGAGTCCGCTCAGGCCGTCACTCGCGGAGGTGACGCGGTAGCCGTAGCGCTCCAGTGCGGTGGTGAGTGATCTGCGGATCACCTCGTCGTCCTCGACGAGCAGGATCGCCACGTGCGCCAGGGTGGTTCCCCCGGCCACTGGAACCGACATCTTTCTCCATCGGACGTAGGTGCTGGACGTCCATCATGCGACAGGGGGACTGGTCGTGGCACCGGTGAGGGTGCAGCCCTCGCGGGACAGATCCAGTTGGGATCCCTCGACCAGGCAGGCCGTGATCATATGAACCTGCTGACCATAGGCCCGGCCCTTTGTGGAGGACACTTCCCCGTTCGGGCCCACTTCACAGGGGTTGTTGTCGGTGCATTGCTGACCGTCGTCGTTGTGGGTGTTGTGGATTCCCACGACCGTGGAGCCGTCCGAGCCCAGCAGCGCCGAACCGGAGTCGCCGTGCCAGGGGGCGCAGTCTTCGCTCGTCGCGTAGCGGATGGAGTTGTCCAGTTGGTAGCCGCCCTCTCGCAGGTGGGGCACCACGGCCTCGGCGGTGCAGTCGTAGCGGACGCCGCTGGACGCCACGGTCAAGGGGTCATCGGCGCGTACGGGAGTGGAGGTGAGTGGGAAGACTTTCGCGCCTTCCGCCTTCAACTGCGCGTATGTCTTGTCCAGGCGGTAGAGCGCGACGTCGGTGCCGGTGATCGTCGCGTACACCAGCCGTTGCGTACGGGCGGTGGTCTGGGGATAGCCCTGACGGTCGGCGACATGCACCTCGCGGTCGGCCGGCTGGTCCACTATCGCGGTTCCGGGTGCGGGCCACTGTCCTTGCACGCAGTGACCGTTGGTCAGCAAGAGCGCCGGGTCCCGCGGCCGGGAGGCGGGGGTTTTGACCACTGAGCCGACGCAGCCGCCCAGATCCACCGAGCCCTCCACGTTCGGGATCGGATCATCGGGCGGCACGTCGGTGCCCGAGATGATGCCGTTGATCCAGTCGGTGTGTTCGGTGACATCGGTGTACAGCGTCTTGCCGCTTTCGTCGGGGCCGCTGACCACACCGGCCACCGCCCACTGGTCACCGTCGCGGACGAGCGCGGGCCCACCGGAATCCATGTTGGACGCGGCGACACCGCCGTCGCTGCTACCGATACACAACTCTCCGGGCCCGCTGGACGGACACGTCGAGATCGGCTGCACCACGGTGTCGGCCTCCCGCAGTCTCGTGGGGAAACACGACGTGTCGCCGTAGTCGTCGCAGGTCATGCCCCAGCCCATGATGCGGACGGGCGTGTTGTCCGGCGGCGTGGTCGAGGCGATCCGCACCGGCTTGGCCCGAACCGGGGTTCGCAGGTGCAGCAACGCGAGGTCGCGGCCCCAGAATCCCCCCTCGTCGCGACTGGTCGCCAGCCGGTAGTAGTGGTCGACCTCGGCGACCTCGCCTCCGGACGCGGTGTTCAGTGACCCGACCCGGACCTTCCAGCCACGCGGTACACCCGACTTCGCGTTGGTCGGGTTCCGGCCGGCGCAGTGGCTGGCGGTCAGGACCCATTGCGGCGCCAGGACCTCCACCCCGCAGCCGTGCTTGTCCGGTCGCGGTGAGGCGGGATACGACGGCTGGAAGGAGCCCATGAACGAGTAGGCCCGGGTGGACTCGGTGCCGCCCACGACGGCGTGCGCCGGTAGGGGGGTCAAAAGGGCCGCGGCGAGCGCGATCCCCGTCGTCAGGGCGGCGGCCGCCCTTCCGCCGGTCAACGTGTGCATGAGTGGTTCCCCTCGCGTCTGCCGCCGGCCATCGCTCCGGCGGGCTGGTGC
This sequence comes from Streptomyces sp. NPDC094034, assembly GCF_040303865.1. Lineage (NCBI taxonomy): Bacteria > Bacillati > Actinomycetota > Actinomycetes > Kitasatosporales > Streptomycetaceae > Streptomyces > Streptomyces sp. NPDC094034. Next base: position 112,274 of record NZ_JBEOUD010000023.1, read on the forward strand.
CCGGGGACAGCGGTCGGCCGTCCCGTCAGGCATCGAGCCTGGACCCAGCGGCCCTCCGGAGGGTCTCTCGCGTGTATCGGGCGCGGCGCGACAGCCTCTCAGTTGTGTATCAGCGTGTTCGGGGCAGGTGGGATGAGCGGTGACACGCGTAAGAGGTCGCGATCGCGCGGTCCCCCGCACCCCGCACCCCGCACGCCGCACCCGGCACCCGGCACCCCGCACGCTTCGGGCTCTCTCGGCCGCGTGGCCGCTGAGGCATTCTTGACGGTTTGCGCCGCGACGCAGAAAGTCTTGCTCAGTAGTGGAGTCCGCTCGGCAGAGGAGACCGTGATGGCCCTGAAGTTCTTGGGAATCTGGCCGAACACTCCGGACGACGGTTCGCCGACCATCTGGTTGGATGACACGACCGGAGACCTGATCATCCAGTCATGGAAGGCAGACGCCGCAACCATCAGTGAGGCGAGGGAAGTCGGTTCGGTTCCCGGTCACACGACGGATGTGCCGAACCATGAGACCGTTATCCGCCTGCCCGCCAACATGCTTCAGTTCATCCCGCGCCCGGACAGCGAGGTCACCAGTGGCAACAGCGGTACGTGAGGCGCTGGCACACGCTCAGCGCTCGGCGATCCACCTTGAGATGCGGGACAGCTACATGCTCGACGACCCCGCGTTCATCCGCTGGCAGGCAGGCCACCGCGAGAACCCGGACGACAGGGCGTCGTGGTGGAGACCATGGCTGGATGTGGTGACCGAGGCGACCGGCCGAGGCGTTGTCATGCGCCGCCTGCGTGTGGTCTCCGAACCGTTGAGTGCCTATCTGCGGTACGAGTACGACGTTACGTTCACCAATGTCGCGGCGGGCGAGACGGTGCGTTGGCTACCGCGCTCACAAGCCCGTGACCTGTTGCTTCCCGTGCTGGACGGCTGGGTCATGGACGAACAGACCCTGATCCTGCATCACTTCAGCGGTGAGGGTCAGTGGACCGGCCCGAGGATGGAGGTCTGCCCGGATCCCGCGCTGGCCAAGCAATACGTGACGGCGTACGAGGCGGCATGGGAGCGGGCGATCCCCCACACGGAGTACCGGCCCGTCTGACGAGCCCGGACCATGGCCGCATCCGCATCCGCATCCTCAAGTGTCCGGCAGGCCCGGCAACTTCTGGCCGACCGTCTCGCGGAGCTGCGCCGGGACGCCGGGCTGACCGGGCGTGAACTGGCACGGCGGTGCGGATGGCACGCATCCAAGTCCTCCCGTATCGAGAACGCCCGAACGGCCCCGTCCGCCGAGGACATCCGAGCGTGGTGCCGGGTGTGCGGGGCAGAGGGGCGAACCGACGATCTGATTGCCACTTTGCGAGCTGTGGAGGGCATGTTCGTCGAGTGGCGACGCTTGGAACGTGCGGGCCTGCGTCAGGCCCAGGAAGCCCGCTTGCCGCTGTACGAACGCACGCGCCGGTTCCGTTCCTACTCCTCCTGGCTCGTGCCGGGAATGATCCAGACCCACGCCTACACAACGGCGGCGCTGGAAGCGATCCGACGCCGCCGTGGGCTCGTCGACGACGTGGCCGACGCGGTGGCGGCGCGTATGGAGCGTCAGCGAGTGCTCTACGAGGGGGGCCGCCGCTTCGCGTTCCTCGTGGAGGAATCGGTCTTGCGGTCGGGTGTCGGTGGCGCGGACGTCATGTCCGGACAACTGGACCACCTGATCGTCATCGGGGCGCTGCCCAACGTGAGTCTGGGCGTCGTGCCGATGCGCCCGGACCGTGCCCGCTGGCCGGCGGAAGGGTTCTGGATCTACGACGCGGCACAGGTCAACGTCGAGCTGATCTCGGGCTATCTCACGATCACTCAGCCCAGTGAGATCGCCATGTACGCGGAAACATTTGCCGAGTTGGCCGACCTGGCGGTCTACGGTGCGCGCGCCAGGGCCCTGATCCAGGCGGCGATAGACACTGTGGAGTGACTGCCCTGCAACTTCGTAGAAGGCGGTACGTGCGGAGAACCGCTCGGCTCTTACGTTGGGTTGCCAGAAGGATGAAACCGCGCGGAGTCGGCGAACGTCGGGCCCGCACGATCCGGAGGTATGGACATGCGCACGTGGTGGCTGATGAGGGCCGACGAGGGCAACCCCCAGGACGACAGCGACAGCGGCAACAAACACGGTGGGGGCGGCTCGGACGAGGGCGGCAACACCAACGACGGTCAGCGTCCGGCGGACGGCAGCTGAGTGAGTGCCGACAAGAGGGAGGAGGCGCGTCCCCAGGGGCTCGCCTCCGCGCTGACGGAGAGCGGCGCGCTGAGCCGCGACTGGCTGCCCGCCTTCGAGGCGGTACCGCGCCACCTGTTCGTACCGGACGTGATCTGGCCCGGCCGCGCCGGGATGAACCGGCAGAGCGACCGCGTCATCCGCGCCGAGGAACCCGACACATGGTGGACCGCCGTGTACCGGGACGCGCCCATCACCACACAGTGGGACGACGGTACGTACACCGGCCCCGGAAAGGGCACGATCCCCTCCAGCTCCAGTTCCATGCCCACCATGGTGTGCTCCATGCTGAGCGAGCTCGACGTCGCCGCCGGTCACCGCGTGCTCGAAATCGGCACCGGCACCGGCTGGAACGCGGCGCTGCTGTCCCATCGGCTGGGCGACCAGAACGTGGTGACGGTCGAGGTCGACGAAGCGAGCGCGCGCGACGCGCGCGAGCGCCTTGAGGCGGCCGGGTACCGTCCGACGACGGTCGTCGGCGACGGCGCCCGGGGCTTCCCCGGCGCGGCGCCCTACGATCGCGTCATCGCCACCTGCTCCGTCGGCAGCGTCCCCCGCGCATGGATCGCCCAGACCAAGCCGGGCGGCATCATCGTCACGCCCTGGGGTCCGACGTACGGAGGGGAGGCGGTCGCCCGTCTCACGGTGGCCGACGACGGCACCGCGTCTGGACCGTTCGTCGGCTCGTCGGCGTTCATGCGCCTGCGCGCCCAGCGAACGGACCGTAAGCATGTCCGCGCGTACCTCAAGGGCCGCAACTGGCCGGCGGACGGCGGCAGAAGCACGACGGCGCTCTCCCCGGACGACGTGGGGGAGTGGGCCGTCATGTTCGCCATCGGAGCCCGGGTGCACGGCGCGTACCCGTGGATGGAGCAGTACGAGGACGGCTCGTACACCCTGTGGCTACGGGACACGGCCGGTACGAGCTGGGCCACGGCGGACTACGAGCAGGGGCGGTACGAGTACGAGGTCTACCAGTCCGGCCCCAGGAAGCTCTGGGACGAGGTCGAGACCGCGTTTCGGTGGTGGGAGGAACGGGACCGCCCCGGGTTCGACCGCTTCGGGCTGACCGTGGACGCCGATGCGGAGCGGGTGTGGCTGGACTCCCCGGACGCGTTCGTCGTTCCGTGATCCCCAACCCCGCACCCGCTCCAGGTGGTTCAGGCGGGGAGCTCGTTGTGCTTGAGGGCGGTGACGAAGGTGGACCAGTGGTGGGTGGGGATGAGGATGGCGGGGCCGTGAGGAACCTTGCTGTCACGTACGGGGACGGTGGCGGGGTGGCCGTCGGAGACCTCGACGCACCCGCCCTCGGGGTTCTCGCTGTAGCTCGACTTGCGCCAGGCGGACAGTGCGGACGCGTCAGGAATCGTCTTCATCTTCATGTCCCTTCGATCAGGTTCAGGCGGGGAACTCGTCTCGCTTGACGGCGGTGACGAAGGTGGACCAGTGGTGGGTGGGGATGAGGATGGCGGGGCCGTGAGGAACCTTGCTGTCACGGACGGGGACGGCAGCGGGGTAGCCGTCGGAGACCTCGACGCACCCGCCCGCCCCGTTGTCGCTATAGCTCGACTTGCGCCAGGCGGGCAGAGCGGACGCGTCAGGAATCGTCTTCATCTTCATACTCTTTCAGGTATCTACGGATCAGGTCGAGAGAATCGTCATCCGTCAGGGCCATCGAGCGAGCCAGGTCCAAGCCCTCCGTCAGCTCAACTACTCTCTTTGTCGACTCTACTGCTTCGCCGGAGTCGAAGCTCTCGACCAGAGCGATCGTCCCGCCCTCTTTCAAGGTCATGAGGGTCAATCCTCCCCCCAACATGGGGTGCATCCCCTTGGAAAACGGGAGAACTTGGATCGTGATGCGAGGCCGGGCTGCCATCTTCATGAGATGGCGCAACTGCTCAACCATGTGCCGTTTTCGCGCCGTTGGGCGCCTCAGAGCGGCTTCGTCGATCATTGCCCAATAGGGAAGCGGTTCTTCGCGATCAAAGACCCGTTGTCTGCGCATACGGATTGCGATGCGCTCATTCAGTCCGTCTTCGGACTCGTTGGGGAGTGACCTGCGGAACAGCTCACGCGCATACTCCTCCGTCTGAAGAAGTCCGGGGATCAGGCTGCTTGTGAATACCTGGATTCGCTCCGCTGACGGCTCCTTGCTGATGAACATTCGGCTGTAGTCGGGAATCAGTGAGTCGTGCGCCAACTCCAGCAGCTCCGCCAACACGCCGTCCGTGTCGAAGAATTGGTCCAGCAAACGCACCAGCGCCTCGGATGGTAGCTGGTCTCCCAGCTCCACCCTGCCGAGATAGCTGTGCGAGTAGCCACCCACCTGTTCGGAGAGCTGACGGATCGACAGTCCCCTCCGTTCTCGCAGGCGGCGCATCCGTCGTCCCAACCGCAATCGCGGTGTGAGCTTGTCCGATTCGTTGTTCAGCTCCACTTGGATCGAACCTACTTTCGCTCAACCCGCCGTCCACCGCAGGCGTTTGGTGACAGCTCGGATATGTCTCCAGTGTGCCCGATGGGGGATCGTAATGACCACCCCTTCCCGACATTCGGCCCGCCGAAGTGTGGCTATTCCGTTGGGAATTCAATAGACGCCGTGGGGTCTATTCCGCATGGCCAAAACGGAAAGGTGCTCGCCATCGTGATGGAAGGCCGGCCGGACATCAGCCATCCCAACTCCCCCTACTACGGCTCCGTCGTACTGCGCTGGAGCCGTCATCCGAGTTGTGTCGGGCTCGCCCGGCTGGAGTTGCGCAAAGCGCTCGCCGGATGGGGGCTTTCCGCGCTGGAGGATTCGGCTGTGCTGATTCTTTCCGAGCTGCTGACCAACGCCGCCCGGCACGCCCGCGTATCGCCGGGGCGCCAGATCGAGACCCGGTATGTGCCGCGCCCCGACGGCATCCGTATCGAGGTGCACGACGCGTCGCCCGAGCAGCCGCGACCACGGGTGCCCGCGCCCGATGCCACTGACGGGCGGGGGCTCGTGCTCGTGGAGGCGCTGGCCGATGTCTGGGGGGTCAGTGAGCGGCAGGGGCCCGGGAAGACGGTCTGGGCGCATCTCTCGCTCCCGCCGACGGCCCCGTAGCCTCGGCCGTCGGCTCAGCGGCCGGCCAGCAGGTCCGCGTCGTGGGCCAGTACCGCCGCCTGTACGCGGTTGGCGCAGCCCGTACTCGTGAGGATCCGGCTGATGTGTGCCTTGACCGTACCGGCGCTGATATAGAGCTGATCGGCGATCTCCGCGTTGGACAGGCCGGTTCCGACCAGCCACAGGACTTCCCGCTCGGCGGCGGTCAGATTCTCGGTTCGGCGCAGGGCGGCCTGGGTGTCCTTGGTGGACCGTACGTGCTGGTCCATCAGTCGCCGGGTGATCCGGGGCGACAGCACCGGTTCGCCGTTCGCGGCGAGCCGTACCGACTGGATCAGCTCCATGGGGCCGGTGTCCTTGAGCAGGAAGCCGCTCGCGCCGACCCGCAGGGAGCGCGTGACGCTCTCCTCCTCGCCGAACGCCGTGAGCATCACCACATGGGTGGCGGGCGCGATACAGGCGATCTCCTCGGCGGCGGCGATGCCGTCCCTGCCCGGCATCTGGATGTCGAGGAGCGCCACGTCGATGTTTCGGTCGCGGCAGGCCGCCACGGCCTCGTGGCCGTCGGCCGCTTCGGCCACGACCTCGATGTCCTCGGCGTTCTCCAGGATCAGCCGGATGCCGGCGCGCATCAGCGTCTCGTCGTCGGCTATGAGGACTCGTATCACGCCTTCATCTTAGGTGGGGAGCGGTCGGGCACCGGGCGCCCGGGCGGTACCGGTCACGCCGTGGGCCGGCCGAAGAAGTTGATCAGTTCCAGGCTCAACCGCTCCGGACGCTCCTCCGCCAGATAGTGCCCCGCGCCGGGGAACTCGACGAATCTGATGTCGCTCGCCCGGTGTTCGTTCGACGCGCGGGACATCTCCATGAAGCGGCCGCCCGGAACCAGTACGGGCATGGTGAGTTTCGGAAAGTCGGCCGCTTCCTGGATGTCCTGGTGGAGTGTCCGGTACCAGCCGGCGACGGCTCGGATCGCTTCGGGGGAGTCGTACGCCCTGGCGTAGATGGCGCGGCTTTCCTCGTCGATCGCTTCAGGATCACCGGAGATCTTGTCGGCGTACCAGTCGATCAGGAGGCGATACCGGCCGGTGAGCAGGCGCTCGGGGAGGCCGTCGAGCTGGTTGAACCCGAAATGCCACGCGTTGCCCTCGTCGCCCGCGGGCAGGGCCGGAACGCTCGCCAGGAGCCGGTCGGGGGCTCCCGGGTCCCACAGCGCGAGCTTCGATGTGGCGTCCGGATGCCTGGCGGCGAAGAAATAGGCGATCCAGGAACCGACGTCCTCGCCCGCGATGTTGACCTGGTCATGGCCGAGATGCCGGACGAGTTCGTAGACATCCTCGGCCATGGTGGCCTTGTCGTACCCCGTCCCGGGCTTCTCCGAGTCGCCCATGCCGCGGTATTCACAGACGATGACCCGGAAGTGCTCGGCGAGAGCCGGCATCATCTTCCGGTACTGCCACCAGGTGCGGGGCCAGCCCGGCAGCAGCACCAGCGGATCTCCCGAGCCGCCGCTCACATAGTGCAGATTCACACCGTTGACCCGGGCATGGGCGTGTTCGAAACCGTCGATTCCGGTCGGCACGTCGCTTCCTTTCGTTGCCGGTGGGGTCGCGTGGGGCCGCGTGGGGACGCGTGGGATCGCGCGGGTTCCGGAATCTGACGGTCCGTTCAGGACGTACCGAGATCCGGCAGTTGCTCGGTACCGAAGCGCTCCATGAGCTCCGGTATGAGCGGCGGCATGGCGACCTCCTCGACGGATGGGGTCACACCGGGACTGGCGGGGGTCGAGGAGGCGACCATGAGTTCCTCTATGCCACCAGGGGTGAAGAAGAAGATCATCCGGGCGGCGTGGTATCCGCGGTTGATGAAGCGGTGCCTGGTGCCGCGCGGAACGAAGAAGAACCCTCCGGCGCCCGCCTTGACCCACTCGTCCCCGTTGAGGAATTCCAGCTCGCCGGAGATGAGGTAGAAGGCTTCGTCGTGATCGTTGTGCACATGCGGATCGGGTCCTCCGCCGGGCGGCACGGTCGCCTCCAGCAGGGTGAGGGATCCGTTGGTCTCCTCGGCTCCGACCTTGAGGGTGTAGGTGTCACCGGCGGCCCAGATGTGCTTCCCCGCCCCGGGCGGCACGAAGACGGCGCTCCTCTTGGTGTACCGGGGGTCACTGGCGGCGGGCTGTAACAGGCTCATTCCTGCTCCTTGCTCAGTGGATCGAGAACCGATCGAGAGCCGATCGAGAGTTTTGTAGCGATCGCTAGGAAACTAGCCATGGGGCATTGCCGTGTCAATCCCCAGAAGGGGCGGATCGCCAGGAGGCGCACGTCAGTTGGGGTTCGCGTGGGCGTGTTAGCGTGGGAAAACCTGCTTGAAAGGTGATGCATCCCCATGCCAGGTGGCCGTCCGCGCAGCTACGACCCCGATGCCGCCCTGGACGCGGCCATGCTGATGTTCTGGACCCATGGCTACGAGGGCACCTCCGTCTCCAGCCTCACGTCGGCCATGGGGATGAGCGCCCCCAGCATCTACGCGGCCTTCGGCGACAAGGAGACGCTGTTCGGACGCGTCCTGGAGCACTACCTCGCCGGGCCCGGCGCATACCTGGAAGCCGCCCTGGACCAGCCGACGGCTTCGGCGCTCGTACGCGCCCTCCTGGACGCCGCCATCGACACGGTCGCCGGCGACGACACCCCGCACGGCTGTCTGTCCGTCCATGGCGCTCTCGTGGGTGCCGGCTCGGCGACCGCGCAGCGGGTCCTGGCCCGGGTCAGTGAGAGCAAACTCGATCTACTGAGCCACCGGCTGCGGGCTTTCCGCGACCGCGGTGAGCTTCCGTCGGACTGTGACCCCTCCGGCCTGGCACGGCTCCTGATGACCGTCATCCAAGGGCTGGCCGTCCAGGCGGCGTCGGGAGCGCCCAGGGAAGAACTGCGGCGTATCGCCGACCAGATGATGGCGTGCTTCCCCACGCGAGCGGCGGCCTGACAGCTCGAACGGCGCGGCTGAGCCCCGACGCACACGAGACGCCGTCATCTCAGGACGGCCAGTGTCAGCAGAAGGACCAGAAACGTCACGGTGGGCAGGATGACGAGCGTGGCGGCGCACCCCGCGCCCAACACCCTTGGCCAGGTGAGGACTTCCGTCGACAGGGGAGGGCGGGTTCCCGTGCGGACCGTCTGACCGTTGGCGAGTTCGTTCGTGGGCGGCGGGGGGACGGCGAGCCGGGGCATTCCGTTCGGACGTGACGGCAGCCGGGCGGCCACCCGGAACCCGCCGTCCCGCAGCGGGCCCGCCGTGAACGACCCCCCGAGCAGGGTGATCCGCTCCTCCAGACCGACCAGCCCGCTGCGGGTTCCCGGCTGTGGATGACGACCCGGGCGCGGCGCCGCGTTGGTGACGGAGACCTCGATCTCGCCGGTGGTGCCCGCGACCTCCGCGACCTCCACGCGCGTGGGCGCCCCGGACGCGTGTTTGAGTACGTTCGTCAGCCCCTCGCGGACCACGCGGTGCACCGACTGGCGGGTGCGCGGACTCGGATCAGCCGTATCGGGCACCGACCAGACCAGCTCGACGGCGACACCCGCCCGCCGGGACTCCGCCACCAGGGCGCCGACGTCCTCATGCGTCCCCCGGCCCGCTTCGGGCTCCGATGTCACCTCCTCGCGCCGCAACAGGTTCAGGATGTCGCGCAGTTCCTCCATCGCCGTACCGGCGGTGGTGCGCAGCAGCTCGGCCTGGCCCGCCAGCGGTGGCGCCTGACGCGCGGCGGCCATTTCCAGCGCCCCGGCGTGCACCGAGATCAGGCTCAGCCGGTGGCCGAGGAGATCGTGCATCTCACCGGCGATACGGGTACGTTCCTCCATCCGCGCCGCCGCCGCGGTCAGTGAACGGGCCTGCTCCAGATAGGCGTTGCGTTCCCGCAGCAGACTGACCAGGGGACGGCGCCGCCCCAGCAGTGTCCCGGCGAGCGCGGGAAGCAGCACGAGGAGAACGGCCGAGATGGCGTTCCCGACCGTATCCGTCAGCCAGGGGCCGGACACGATCAGGCTTCCGGCGGTCGGCAGGACGACGGACACCGCGCAGGCGATCCCGGCCGCGAGCCAGGCCCGGCGGGGCGGCGTGATCCGGCGGGTGGCGGACACCACGATCAGCGGTACCAGCGCCACCACCCACACGTTGGGGCCCACCAGCAACGGTCCCGTGCCCACGACCGCCGGCACCGGCCGGTAGCGCCGCAGCGGTATCAGGCACACCGCGTACAGAGCCTCCAGCACGGCCAGTACCGGCCGCTCCGGCGGCAACAGCAGCAAGGGGATCAGCCCGAGGGCCGCCGCCGACACCACGGCCAGTGCCTCGGTGGCGACGGTACGGCGCGGGACCCGGCGCGCGGTGGCCCATCCCTCCGTCGCCTCGCGCCGTACCGCCCGCGCGGTGTGCCTCATCGCGATCCCCGCGCGTGTCCAGGACCGCCGCGCGCGCTCGGGCGGCAGCCGCCTCACGTCCATCCCCGCTCTCGCCTCTCGTCCCCTCGCCCCTCGCCGGGGTCCGCGCCCGGGCCCCTGACCGGCGGATCCCCGCGCCGCAACGGTAGCGTCGGCCGGATCGCCGGGCGCCTGGTGGGGGCCGTTCCTCACGCGGACAGTCGCGGACTCAGATCCGCCCTCAGCGCGGCGACGTCCACGTTCTGGGCGCGCAGCCACTGGCGGACCGGTGTCTCCTCGCCGTCCGTCGCGTCGTCGAGAAGCGCGGCCAGGAGATGCGCTGTTCCGGCCGAGGACGCGTGGTGCTCGGCCGCGAGGAGCCGCGCCGAGGCCAAGGTCCGCTCGGCGGCGGCGGAGAGCGGTATCTCATCGGATACGGGGGACGGGTCGACGGCGAGCGCCGCCTCGGCCGCCTCGGCCGACAGCGCCGACGCGTCCGGCCGCACTCCGTGGGCGCGCAGCAGAATCGCGGCCTCGTTGGGGGCGGCGACCTTGTCCGGCAGTGACCGTCCGGCGTGGGACAGCGCGCGGTCCAGACCCAGGATGGCCAGCAGCAGATCGATCGGCTCCACCGTGCTCCGTCCCCACCGCACGGCCTGGCGGTGGGACTCGACGGACACCGCGAAGAGGACGGGCGAGCCGTCGCCGAGCTGCTGGGACGGCCATGACATGAGCTTGCGCGTCAGCCAGCCGCTCCGGTCTCCCAGCAGCCCGGCCTGGGACAGGAGGGTGACGGCGGGGGTACGTGGCCGGTCGGTCCCGGGCGCGGCCGATGTGTCCCGCGCGTCGAGTGCGTCCAGGGCGGCGTACGCGACGGTACGGTCCAGCCGCCGCAGTGCGTACGCCTCCCGCGCCCTGGTGTCGGGCAGGTCAAGCAAGGCACGGGCCACATGCCGTGTGTACACCTCCCCAGCGGCCTCCAGGCGAGCGAGCCTGAGCGCGAGGAGCAGGCAGGCGTGCAGCGCCCCGGACGGCTCGGGCCACTCCAGGCCGTCCTTCGTGACCACCTTGCGGTGGCGACGGGCGGTCTGCCATCGCGCGATCCGCCAGGCGGCGGCGATCTCGTGCTCGTCGGCGGGCTCGCCCGGCGTCTCGTCGCCGTGATCGTCGCTCGCCCATCCGCTCCCCGACCGACCGGCGACCATTCCGCTCAGCGCGCCGGCGTTCCGCATGCCGGGCGCGATCGCCTCGCCGGCCGCCGAGTCACCCATGACCAGGGCGGAAAGCAGGTCCTCCGTGCCGACGGTGCGCGATTCGTGCTTCAGCGCACGGACCACCACGTCCACGAGAAGTCCGATGACGTCGAACCCGAACTCCGTGTCGAACTCCGCGTCGGACCGGGCGCTTTCGGCGGCGGTTCGCTCGGGATCGGCGGGCGTTGGGTACACGGTGTCGTTCTCCATCGGGCGGTTCCCCTCGGGTGCGGGTGGTCGGCGCTGACGCCGGTGCGGTGTCTGATCCGTGAACGACGCTAGGTGCCGGCCCCGCACCGACGCATCGGCCGACCGGCCACGCTCGCCGTCCGACCGGCCACGGCTTGCCGTCCGACCGGCCACACTCGCGACCCGATCGGCACCGTCAGGCAAAGTCCTCCGTCTCTATACTTCCCTAAACTTCCCCATCGGGTGATAGCTTGGGGAGCGATAGGTGCGTACTTGGAAGGAAGCGAAAGCGGTGCCACAGCAGTACTACTCGGTGGACCAGGTGGCGGAGTTGCTGGATCTCCATGTGCGGACGGTGCGCGGTTATGTACGGGACGGTCGGCTGAAGGCGACGCGTATCGGCAAGCAGTACCGGATCGCACGCGAGGATCTGGAGGCGTTCACTGGCCGTCCGGCGCCCTCTTCTTCCTTGGCTTCCCCCTCACCGTCGGCTTCCGCTTCCCTCGTCGGCCGGGGCGGGCGCCATGCCGAGGCATCCGTCATCGTGCGGATCGACGTGATCGGCCCCGAAGCGGCCATCCGTCTGACGAATACGGTCATGGCCGCCATCGCCCACGGCCAGGACGGCGGGGAGCGCCTGCGCGTGGAGACCGTCTACGACGAGGAACGGGCCGTGCTGAAGGTCATCATCCTGGGCGGCCTGGAGAGCACCGCCGAACTTCTCAAAATCGTCAACGCCCTGATCGGGCAACCGGAATGAACAGGAAGCCGGAGATGACGGAACCCACCGAGACCCCCCAGGCCACCGAGACCCCTCAAGTCCCCCCGGCCCTTCAGTACATCCACGGCATACCCGTCCTCCGCTGTCCGTCCGGCGGTGAACCGCTGCGCGGCGAGCGTGAGGCCCTCGACCTCATCGGTGACGCGTTCTCTCTCGGTGCCGCCTGGGTCGCCATCCCGGTCGGCCGGTTCGAGGACGCCTTCTTCCGGCTGAGCACCCGCGTCGCCGGCGACATCGTCCAGAAGTTCGTCAACTACCGGCTGCGCGTCGCCGTCGTGGGCGACATCGCGCGGCACACGGCCGCGAGTACCGCGCTTCGGGACTTCGTTCGCGAGAGCAACCGTGGCACACAGCTCTGGTTCGTCCCCGACATCAAGGCCCTGAGCGCCCGCCTCGCCCCCGAGTCGAAGGAGCTCCCCGCGCCGTAAGGGCCGTAAAAGGCGACAGAAGATGTCCGGTATCTCGTGTTGGCTGGACGTATGACATTCACCTGGGCCGATTTCGTCTCGGCGGAGCCGCGCTTCGCCGAGACCGTTCAGCGGCGATTCGAGAAGCACACCCACCATGTCCTTGCCACCCTCCGCAAGGACGGCTCCCCGCGCGTGACAGGGCTTGAAGTCTCTTTCAAATTCGGGGAGTTGTGGCTCGGCATGATGCCGAATTCGCGTAAGGCGCTGGACCTGAGGCGTGACCCGCGCTTCGCCGTGCACGCGAATCCGGGGGAGGGTGCCGAGATGGCGGACGGGGACGTCCGGGTCGCCGGACGGGCGGTCGAGGTCACGGACGAGGAAACGCTCGTACGGTTCGCTGCGGAGGTCGAACCTCCGCTTCCGTTTCACCTCTTCAGCGTGGACCTCGGCGAGGTGGTGTGGACCGGACTCGACGGAGAAGACCTGGTCGTGCAGGTCTGGCGGCCGAACGGGCCGCTGCGCACGGTACGGCGCGGTTCGGGCGAGGGCCCGCCGCGTGAGGATCATGGGTGATCGTCGAGCCGGTGCTCGGGCGTGCTAGGCTGACCGCGTTGCAGTTTTGGTACCCATGAACTTTATGTGCGCCTGACGGGAATGTTCCTCAGGCGCATTATTGTTTTTGCCGGCTTCTCCGGATGGGGCTCAATGCGGCGACGAGGAATCCGTAAAGTGCGGATTTCCGGCTCTGCACCTGTTTTAGGAGAATGACATGGCTACTGGCACCGTGAAGTGGTTCAACTCGGAAAAGGGCTTCGGCTTCATCGAGCAGGACGGCGGCGGCGCCGACGTCTTCGCCCACTACTCGAACATCGCCACCCAGGGCTTCCGTGAGCTCCAGGAGGGCCAGAAGGTCTCGTTCGACGTCACGCAGGGCCAGAAGGGCCCGCAGGCGGAGAACATCGTCCCGGCCTAATTCCCGGACGTGTACCTCGCAGCCGGGGCTCGCACCGTGCAGGTGCGGGTCCCGGCTCGCGCTGTTCTCAGGCCGCTGTTCTCAGGCCCAGGAAGGCTTTTCCCGAATGACTCGATCCGAACGCCCGGCTCGCGCTGCCCGCCCCGCCGGCAAGCGCCCGGTGAACTCCCGCGCGAAGGCGCCCGCGAAGGGCTCGGCGAGGCAGACCGCCCGCCGCCCCGCCGCGCGCCCGCAGGAGTTCACGCTGCCGGAGACCCTTACCCCCGCGCTGCCGGCCGTCGAGGCGTTCGACGAGCTGGACATGCCCGCGGGACTGCTCAAGACACTCACCGCCCAGGGGGTGACCACCCCGTTCCCCATCCAGGGCGCGACTCTCCCCAACTCCCTGGCGGGCCGCGACATCCTGGGGCGTGGACGTACCGGCTCCGGCAAGACGCTCGCCTTCGGGCTGGCGCTGCTCGCCCGTACGGCCGGCCGGCGCGCCGAGCCGCACGCCCCGCTCGCGCTGGTGCTCGTACCCACGCGTGAGCTGGCGCAGCAGGTGACCGACGCGCTCACCCCGTATGCCACCGCCGTCAATCTGAAGCTGACGACGGTCGTCGGCGGGCTCTCGATCGGCAAGCAGGCGGGTTCGCTGCGGCGCGGCGCCGAGGTGCTCGTCGCGACCCCCGGGCGGCTGAAGGACCTCATCGAGCGCGGCGACTGCCGGCTCGACCAGGTGTCGATCACCGTGCTCGACGAGGCCGACCAGATGGCCGACATGGGCTTCATGCCGCAGGTCACCGCGCTGCTCAAGCAGGTCGAGCCGGACGGGCAGCGGATGCTGTTCTCGGCGACGCTGGACAAGAACATCGACCGGCTCGTACGGCAGTATCTGACGGACCCGGTCGTGCACTCCGTCGATCCTTCGCAGGGCGCGGTGACGACGATGGAGCACCATGTGCTCTACGTCCTGGACGAGACGGACAAGAAGGAAGTCACCACGCGGATCGCGGCGCGCGACGGCCGGGTGCTGCTCTTCCTGGACACCAAGCGATCGGTGGACCGGCTGGTCAAGCGGCTGCTGGCGAGCGGTGTGCGGGCCTCGGGGCTGCACGGCGGCCGTTCGCAGCCGCAGCGCAACCGGACGCTGGAGCAGTTCAAGACGGGTCTGGTCACCTGTCTCGTCGCGACGAATGTCGCGGCCCGCGGCATCCATGTCGACGATCTCGACCTGGTCGTGAACGTGGACCCGCCGGTCGACCACAAGGACTATCTGCACCGCGGCGGACGCACCGCGAGGGCGGGGGAGTCAGGCAGTGTCGTGACGCTCGTACTGCCCGAGCAGCGGCGCGAGATGACCCGGCTGATGTCGGACGCGGGCATCGCTCCCCGGTCCGCGCGGATCAAGTCCACGGACGAGGAACTGGTGACGCTCACCGGCGCGCGGGAGCCCTCGGGGGTGGCCGTCACCATCGAGGTGCCGCAGCAGCAGCCCGTCCGGGCGAAGCCGAAGACGCGCGCGTCGCGCCCGGCCAGGAAGAACACCGGCGGGGGTACCGGTGGGGGCACGGGCGGGGGCTCGGGCACCGGGGGCGGCGGGGCCCGTCTCGGCGGGGCCTCGCGCGGCAGCCGGGGCCGTCGCGGCCGTCCGGACCGCGGCACCGACGGCGGACGCCGCACCGCCGCCTGAGTCCCACGTACGAGAAGCGGAGGCCCGGTGACGCGCTCGGCGCGGCGCCGGGCTTCCACGCGTCAGGGCCCGGGGCCGCGTCCGGGGTGTACGGGGCGCTGCGCAGACGGGCCCGTTGGTTAACTTCCCGGAAACTCCCCACAGTTGCCATTGACGTGTACGCGTCTACGCGCGTCATCATGGGGTATGCGAATTCCCCCACGGATCGCCACCCTCGGTGGCATCGCCGCTCTGGCCTCCGCTCTCCTCGTCGGCGGAGTCACCGCCACCGCCTCCGCCGCCCCCACCGCGGTCGGCAGCATCTGCTACTCCAGGCTGCCGGTCCAGGCCCATGACACCCTCAACCTCATCGAACGGGGCGGGCCGTACCCGTACCCGCAGGACGGTGGAGTCTTCCAGAACCGGGAAGGCATCCTGCCGAGCCAGTCGAACGGCTACTACCACGAGTACACCGTCAAGACGCCCGGCTCCTCGACCCGCGGCGCGCGCCGCATCGTGACGGGCAACAAGACCAACGAGGACTACTACACCGCCGACCACTACGCGTCGTTCTCGCTCGTCAACTACAGCTGCTGACCGGTCGTCGACCGGAACCGGAAGGGTAACCTCCGTCCCATGACGGTGACGTATGTGATCGACGGGGCGGAGGTCACCGGCCTCGAGCGCTTCTGGCAGGTGATCGGTGAGGCCGTGAACGGGCCCGGCGGATACTTCGGGTGCAATCTCGACGCGCTCGCCGACTGCCTGCACGGCGGGTACGGCACGCCGGACGACGGCGACTTCGTCATCGAATGGCGCCGGCACGAACTCTCGCGCCGCACCCTCGGCCGGGAAGAGACCGTGCGTACGCTCCAGCGGCGGCTGGAGCGTGCGCACCCCACCAACAAGGCTGCCGTCCAAGGGCAGTTGGACGCCGTCCTGGCCGGTGACGGCCCGACCGTCTTCGATGAACTGGTGCGACTGATCGAGAGCGAGGCGCCCGGGGTGCTCCGGCTCCGCTGAAAAGCGCCCCCCGCTGAAAGCGCCCCTGCTGAAAGCCCTCCCCGCTGAACAGCGCCCTCCGCTCAGGAACGTGCTCCTCCCTCCGGACGTGCCTCAGCGGCGGCGCGGGAGTGTGCGCTCCAGGCGCCGTCGCTCCGGGCCGTGCGGCACGTACCGCACGGCCTCCAGCGCCGTCCTGCGCGCGTATCCCTCCGGGTCCTCGTCGCCGAGGATCCGGGCCAGCGCGTCGACCGCGCGCGGATCGCGGCGGGCCGCCAGCCCCTTGGCCGCCTCGGCGGCCGTTCGCGCTTCCGGGTCGTTCAGCCGGGCCGCCAGCGCCTCGCGCAGCTCGCGCGTGTCCGCGTCCAGGCCCGCCAGCGCCACGACCGCGCGGTCCCTGACCGACGCGTCCGCGTCCCTGCTCAGCAGCGTCAGCGCCCAGAGCGCGTCGCGGTCGTCGCCCGGTACGAGCCCGGTCAGCGCGAGCGCCGCCCGGCGCCGTACCCCGGAGTCCGGGTGGCCGGTGTGGCGCAGGATCTCCGGGAGCGCGGCCGGGTCGCCGTACTGGCCGAGAGCCACCACGACCGCGCGGACCAGCTCCGGTTCCACGGCCCGCCGGGACAGTTCGCGCAGCAGGGGAACCGCGCGGGCGGCGAACGGAGTCTCCCCGTCCGAGGCGCCGAGCCGCGCCAGCACATCGGCGGCGAAGGCCCGTCGCAGCGGCTCGTCACTCACGCACCACGCGGCGGCGGCCTGGAACGTCTCCTCGTCACCGCGCCGCCACAGCGCGGACACCGACTCCGTCCAGTCGTCCCGGCCGGGGTCACCGCAGCGCAGGGCCCGCGCCGCCAGCTCCTCGTACGGCGTCGGAATGCCCAGCTCCGTTTCGAGTATCGTCGCGACGGCCGCGTGCCCGGTCTGCTGCTCACGGCCGGCCACCGGCTCGCCGTCCCGGAGCAGTTCGACGATGACGGTCCCCGAGCCGTCCTCCTCGATCCGGCGCACCACCGTCTCGTAACCGTCGCCGTAGGCGTCCAGCAGTCCGGCCCGCAGCTCCTGTTCGACATCGCGGGTCAGCCAGCGCCGTGCCTCGGCGAGCGCCGCGTCGCGCGTCCTCGCGTGGACACCGTCGGGCGCGCCCGCGCCGTAGCGGAGCAGGACCCGCACGGCGGGCGCGGAGCCGCGGCGGGCGGCCAGCAGCAGGGGCGGCTCGCCGCCGGGGCCCGGCAGATCGGGGTCGGCGCCGTACTCCAGCAGCGCCTCCACGGTGTCCGCGAAGCCCTGCACGACCGCCCAGGCGACCGCCGTGAAACCGAACTCCTCGCGATCGTCAGGGGGCGCGCCGGCGGCGAGCAGCGCGCGGACGACCTCGGTGTGCCCGCCGCAGGCCGCCCCGCACAGCGGCAGATCGCCGCCGTCCCGGCCGCCGGCCCGGCCGGGGTCGGCGCCCGCCGTGAGCAGCAGCCGGACAAGCCCCGGCACATCGCTGACCGCGGCGCGGTAGAGGACCGTTTCGCCGTTCTCGTCGGCCGACTCGGCGGAGACACCGGCGCGGAGCAGCCGTACCACCGTGTCGGCGGCGCCGCCGCTCACCGCCGCGAACAGCTCGTCGACGCCCGCGCCCGTCGTCGGCTCATTCGTCATGCTTCGACCCTACGTTCGCCGGGGTGACGCCGTCGTCCGGGATACGGCACAGAGGCGGCCGCCCGGGTCCGGCTCAGGTGTCGCAGTCCAGCACGCTGCCGCACAGTCCGCACCGCGCCCGCACCCGGCCGCGGACCGGTACCCGGATGCGCTGGAGGCAGGTGGGACACGGGAACGAGACCCGCAGACCGTCCGCCAGGTGTTCGAAGGCGTACGGCGCGTACGGCGCGGCGGGGGCGGGCGCGACACCCGGGTGGTCCATCGCGTAGCGGCGGTCCTTGGCGTAGCGGTGCCGGCCCGACCAGCCCGCGGTGGTCAGCGGCGGCTGCTGCTCGTCACGCAGCGACTGTGCCCTGCCTTTCGTGTACGACGTGTACCCCTGTGGGCTGGTGAACCAGATCCGGGGGTCCTCGTCGAAGACGAGCGCGCGCTTGGCGAGGACATAGCCGAACTCCTCGGGGGTGAGATAGCCGAGTTTCTGGCTGGAATCGCGGTCCTCGCGGTAGGCGTCCAGAAGCAGCCAGCCCGCGCCGAGATAGGTCGTGGCGGTGTCGGTGAGGATCTCGTTGTCGCGGGTGCCGGGGAAGGTGAGACCGAGGCGGTGCAGCAGGACATGGGTGATCTCGTGGGCGAGGGCGGCGCCGATGTCCCTGCGATGGGTACGGAAGCGGTTGTTCAGCTCGATGAAGTACTCGGGTCCGGCGGTCAGCTCGACATTCGCCGCGTGGTCCATGTCGCGGAAGCTCACGATCACCCGCGCGTCCGGCAGCCGCAGCTGCTGGACCAGGGCGTGGGCCACGCGCTGGGTGCCCAGATACAGATCGTCGACGTCGGAGAAGGCGACATCGGCGGGGGCCACGCTGGGGGCGTACGCGCGGATCCCGTCGGCCGAGAGCCGTCGGTAGAGCGCCGTGATGGCCGCGCGCGCCGTGTCGAGATGCGGATAGCCGTGCTGGACCTCGCCGCCGTTCGTCACGTCCCTACCCCCTGCGTCCCGCGTCCGGTCCCCCGCGCGGGACGGCCGAGCCCGCTCGCCTCAACTGTACGGGCGCGTTCCGGGCGCCGGAGGGTCGTGCCCGGTCGGGGACGTCCGTTCAGCGGACGGCGCGTCTGACCGGTGGACGGTGTGTCTGACCGGCGGACGGTGCGTCCTGTGACCGGACGGCGGGTCCGAACAGAGGACGGTGGCCGACGCAGGGTGCTGCCGGATGGCCGAAACCAGGTTCTTGTGGCGTGGCTGATCCCCTCCGCATAATCCGGATCACGCTTTCTTGTCGAGCTCATGTCAGCGCCGCGCAACGCGCGTTGACCGGAGCCCGCCCTGCGGGCGAATCCCTCATCTCCCCCCATGAAAGGCAGACCGTTGAGCATTCTGGGTGTCCTCAAGAGAACCGCCGCCGCCGGCGCGGTCGTGCTCGCCGCCATCAGCCTCCAGCCGTCGTCCGCCTCCGCCGCGCCCGCGCCGGTCGCGCCCAAGACCCAGGCCGCGGCCCCGCTCGCTCCGCCCGTCGTCGGCGGCACCCGCGCCGCTCAGGGTGAATTCCCCTTCATGGTCCGGCTCTCCATGGGCTGTGGTGGCGCGCTGTACTCGCCGACCATCGTGCTGACCGCCGCGCACTGTGTGAGCGGGTCCGGTAACAACACGAGCATCACCGCCACCGCCGGTGTGGTCGACCTCCAGAGCACCAGCGCCATCAAGGTCAAGTCCACCAAGGTGCTTCAGGCCCCCGGCTACAACGGCGTGGGCAAGGACTGGGCGCTCATCAAGCTCGCCGCGCCCATCAACCTGCCGACGCTGAAGATCGCCACCAACACGGCGTACAACAACGGCAACTTCACCGTCGCCGGCTGGGGCGCCGCCACCGAGGGCGGCGGCCAGCAGCGCTACCTGCTCAAGGCCACCGTTCCGTTCGTCTCCGACGCCAGCTGCAACGCGTCGTACGGCGGCGAGATCATAGCGAGCGAGGAGATCTGCGCCGGGTACCCGCAGGGCGGCACGGACACCTGCCAGGGTGACTCGGGCGGTCCGATGTTCCGCAAGGACGACGCCGGAGCCTTCATCCAGGTCGGCATCGTGAGCTGGGGCAACGGCTGCGCCCGGCCCAACTACCCCGGTGTCTACACCGAGGTCTCGACCTTCGCCTCCCAGATCGCCTCGGCCGCGTCGACCCTCTGACATGACGCCGTAGGTCCTCGGGGCGGGGCAGGTGGCCGGACGCGTTAGTCCAACACCTGCCCCGCCTTTGTCCATGGGCGCGCTCGCACCTCGCGACGGAGATTGACGTGCACGGATCCCCCCATCCGTCCGTCGAATCCGTGAACGAAGAGGAGCGAGCGTGCACGCCAACGCAGCAGACCGCGGCCCCCGCCGCAGAACCGTCGTCGCCGCCACCGCACTCGCGGGCGCCGGCGTCGCCCTCGGCGCGTCCCCCGGGCGGGCCGCCGCCCCGTCGTCCGGCGGGGCGGCGGGGACCGGGACCGTACTGCGCTCCCGGGAGCTGGACGTACGGGTCGACAGCGGCTTCCCGCGCGTCGTCTCCTACACCGACCGGGAGACCGGCGCCCTGCTGTACGGGCAGCGCGACCCGGTCACCTCCGTACGGATCGACGGCACCGACCGCACCCCGGCCGTGCGCACCCGGAAGACGGGTGGCGGCAGCGGCCGGATCGCGTACACCCTCGCCTTCGACGGCGGCACCGAGATCGACATCGAGATCGCGGTCGCCGGATGGCGCGTCGACTGGCGGGTCACCCGGATCGCCGACACACCCGCGCTGCGCGTCGGCACCCTGGAACTCCCCGGGCTGGCGCTGCTGTCCGTACGCGCCGACCAGCCCGGCGCCGTACTGCTCACCGCGCGCGTGGAACTGGACAAGGCCAAGAGCGGCGACACCCTGACCGCGATCACCGCCGGCACCCCGGAACGCGCACCGGCGGGCTGTGCCTACGCCGTGGTGGTGCACGACCGGCTCGGCGGCGCGGTCGAGACCAACACCTGCTACGACCGGCCCGCCGACACCCCGGGCGCCACCTGGGACAACGGCCGACTCTGGCATCGTGTCGTACGCGCCGACGGCGGCGTGACGGAAGGGCGGCTGCGGTGCGGGCAGTGGACCCACCGTGCGGCGGGCTCCCCGGTGGAGGCCACCGAACCGCTGCCGTACGCCACCGTCATCGTCACCCGCGAACGTGACGACGTCGAAGGCGCCGACGTCGAAGGCGCCGACGGGGGCGGTGCCGACGCGGACGGTGCCGGGCGAGCCGGCCGCGCGGTCGACTGGCAGGACGCGGCCACCGCCTTCCGCGACATCATGGTCAGCCCGCTCGGCGCCGACCGGCAGCATCTGCGGGTCGTCCCGCACATCCCCTTCAACTTCGCCAGCCAGGCCACCAACCCGTTCCTGGCCACCCTCGACCAGGTCAAGCGGATCTCGCTGGCCACGGACGGGCTGCGGCAGTACACCCTGCTCAAGGGCTACCAGTCGGAGGGACACGACTCGGCCCACCCCGACTACGCGGGCAACTACAACCAGCGCGCCGGGGGACTCGACGATCTCAACACCCTGGTCAGGGAAGGGAAGAAGTGGCAGAGCGACTTCGGGGTGCATGTCAACGCCACCGAGTCCTACCCCGTCGCCCACGCCTTCTCCGAGACGCTCGTGGACAAGAACGACGAGCAGTGGGACTGGCTCGACCAGAGCTATCGCATCGACGCCCGCCGCGATCTGGTCTCCGGCGACATCGTCAAGCGCTTCCAGGATCTGCGCGAGCAGACCGACCCCGCGCTGAACACCCTCTATATCGATGTCTTCCGGGAGTCCGGCTGGAACTCCGACCGGCTCCAGCGCGCGCTGCGCGAGCAGGGCTGGCAGATCACCACCGAATGGGGCCACGGCCTGGAGCGCTCCTCGCTCTGGGCGCACTGGGCGACCGAGACCGACTACGGCGGGGACACCTCGCGCGGAATCAACTCGCGGCTGATCCGCTTCCTGCGCAACCACCAGAAGGACGTCTTCGCCGACAAGTGGCCCACGCTGCTGGGCATCCCGCGCACGGGCAACTTCGAGGGCTGGGTCGGCAAGACGGACTGGACGGACTTCTACCGGCTGATCTGGACCCACTCCCTTCCCGCGAAATACCTCCAGGCGTATCCCATCGCGCGCTGGAACGACCACGAGATCCGGCTCTCGGGACCGACACGGACCGTGGTCTCCGACGCGGACGGCATCCGCCGCATCACCACCGACGGACGGGTCGTGTACGAGGACGGACGCTATCTGCTGCCCTGGGAGCCGCGCCGGGCCACCGACCCGGACAAGCTCTACCACTACAACCCGACGGGCGGCAGCGGCGATTGGCGGCTGCCGCGCGGCTGGGCCGGGCTGTCGAAGGCCGCCCTGTACCGGCTCACCGACCAGGGCCGGGTCCATGTGCGCGACATCCCGGTACGAGACGGCCGGGTGACCCTCGACGCCGAGGCGGGACAGCCGTACGTGCTGTACCGGAGCCGGGTCCGGCGGCATCCGGCGGACCCGGACTGGGGCCAGGCCACCCCCCTCCACGACCCGGGCTTCCACTCCGGCTCGCTGGACGGCTGGACCGTCAGCGGCCCGGCCGCCGTGGCACGGAGCGCGCTCGGCGACTACGAGCTGGTGATCGGCGCGGGCGCGGCGGCGGTCGGCCAGCGCCTGGAGCGGCTGGCGCCCGGCACATACGCGGCGTCCGTACAGGTCGAGGTCGGTGAGACCGCCGGGCTCCGGCGCAGAGCCGCCCTGGAGGTCCGTACCGCCGACGGCGTCACGGCCGTCAACTGGACCGACAGCTCCACCGCGGGCAACTATGTCGCCGCGGACCGCAAGCACGGCAGCCGCTTCCAGCGGATGTTCACGTACTTCACCGTCCCGGAGGGCGGCGGCGAGGTCCGGCTCACGCTGCGCGCGGCGGAGGGCGGGGCGCGGGTGCGGTTCGACAACGTACGGATCGTCCGCGCCCGGCAGACCGTCACGCCGGGCACGGTCGCCTTCGAGGACTTCCAGCACGTGCCGCAGGGGTGGGGCGTCTTCGTGAAGGGGGACGCGGGCGGCGCCACCGACCCCCGTACGCATATCGCCCAGCGGCACGCGCCGTTCACCCAGCGCGGCTGGAACGGCAAGGCGATCGACGATGTCATCGACGGCACGGAATCGCTCAAGTCGCGGGGCGAGAACGGGGGACTGGTCTACCGCACCGTCCAGCACACCGTCCGCTTCGAGCCGGGCAGGCGCTACCGGGTCTCGTTCCGGTACGAGAACGAGAAGGCGGGCCAGTACGCCTGGGTCACGGCCGTGGACGAGCCCGCGGAGCGGGAGCTGACGCGCGTGGCGCTGCCCGTCGCGACCGAACCGACCGTACTGAGCTACGAGTTCACCGCGCCGGAGCGGGGCGAGGCGTGGGTCGGGCTGCGCAAGACGGGAGGCGACGGGAAGGCGGAATTCACGCTGGACGCGTTCGAGGTGCGGGAGGCCTGAGCCGGTGACGGGGCCGGTCCCGGGCAGCGCCGCCGGGACCGGCCCCGCTGCCCGGCCGGACCGGACAAGTCCTAGTTGTATTGATCACGAGCGTTGTTGACACGTGCCGGTGCTTGATCATGGCGAAGACCTCCGGTGTGGTGGAGCTGTCTAGGACTGCACCGCACGGAG
>NZ_JBEOUD010000024.1:0-135360 GCF_040303865.1 Streptomyces sp. NPDC094034
CGACCAGTCACCAACACACCCTGACCAGCAGCCAACTCAACAGCCGCACCCAGCAACGGATGCCCAGCCGAACCAAGACCCGCCGCACGCACATCCCCCACACCACCCAGGGGACCCGCCGGCCAGAACCACGTGCGCTGGAAGGCATACGTGGGCAACTCCACCCGCCGCGCCCCCGTCCCCGCGAACAGCACCGACCAGTCTGCCGGGACTCCCCGCACATGCAGCTGAGCCAATGCGGCGAGCGCCGTCGACTCCTCGGGCCGGTCCTTGCGGAGGATCGGTACGGTGGATACCCCGTCGGGTACGGAGTCCTGCGCCATGGCCGACAGCACACCGTCCGGTCCCAGCTCCAGGAAGGTGGTCACACCCTGCTCACCGAGCGTCCGCATGCCATCGGCGAAGCGGACCGCCTCGCGGACATGCCGCACCCAGTACTCCGCCGAGCGCAGCTCCTCCGCCGACGCCAGACCACCGGTCAGATTCGATACGACCGCGATGCGCGGAGCCCCGTACGACAGGCCCTCCGCCACGGCACGGAACCCGTCCAGCATCGGGTCCATCAGCGGCGAATGGAACGCGTGGGACACCCGCAGACGCGTGGTCTTACGACCCCGCCCCGCCAACTCCGCCGCCACCGCGAGGACCCCGTCCTCATCACCCGAGACCACCACCGACGCGGGACCATTGACCGCAGCGATCGACACCGCCTCCGACAGCAGCGGAAGAACCTCGTCCTCCGTCGCCTGCACCGCCATCATCGAACCACCCACCGGCAACGCCCGCATCAGCTTCGCCCGCGCCACCACCAACGCACAGGCATCCTCCAGCGAGAACACCCCCGCCACAAACGCAGCCGCA
This sequence comes from Streptomyces sp. NPDC094034, assembly GCF_040303865.1. NCBI lineage: Bacteria > Bacillati > Actinomycetota > Actinomycetes > Kitasatosporales > Streptomycetaceae > Streptomyces > Streptomyces sp. NPDC094034. The sequence continues at coordinate 862 of NZ_JBEOUD010000024.1, forward strand.
ATCTCACCAATCGAATGACCAGCGACGAACTCGGGCCGCACACCCCACGACTCCACCAACCGGAACAGCGCCACCTCAATGGCGAACAACGCCGGCTGCGTAAAACCCGTGTCGTTCAACAGTTCGGCGTCCTCACCCCACATCACCTCACGCAGCGACCGCCCCAACTCGGCTTCCAGCAGCACGAGTACGGAATCCAGCGCCTCCGCGAACACCGGGAACCGGCCATACAACTCACGCCCCATCCCCAACCTCTGCGAACCCTGACCCGAGAACAGCACCGCCGACTTCCCGCCGACAACCACCCCCGACACCGCCGAACGATCCACATCACCAGACGCCAGAGCGGCAAGAGCCCGCACCGCATCCGCACGGTCACCCGCCAGCACCACAGCCCGATGATCGAACACCGACCGGCCCATCACCAGCGAGAACCCGACATCCACCGGCCGCAACTCCGGACCGGACCGGACGTGGGAGAGCAGTCGCCCCGCCTGGCCGCGCAGCGCCTCCGGCGACTTGCCCGAGAGCACCCACGGCACCACACCCGGCTCCACGACGGGAGCCTCCGGCCCGGCGACCACCGTTCCCCGGATCACCGTGGCCGGCTGTTCCAGAATGATGTGCGCGTTCGTACCGCTGATCCCGAACGACGACACACCCGCCCGACGCGCACGGCCGACCTCCGGCCACCGCGTCTGCTCGGTCAGCAGCTCCACCGCGCCCTCGGACCAGTCCACATGCGACGACGGAGCATCCACGTGCAACGTCCGCGGCAGCACACCATGGCGCATCGCCATGACCATCTTGATCACACCCGCCACACCCGCCGCGGCCTGCGTATGACCGATATTCGACTTCACCGAACCGAGCAGCAGCGGACGCTCCGCGTCACGATCACGGCCGTACTCGGCAAGGAGCGCCTGTGCCTCGATCGGGTCGCCGAGCGTGGTGCCCGTACCGTGCGCTTCCACCACATCGATGTCGTCGGCCGCGAGTCCCCCGTCGGCCAGTGCCTGACGGATCACCCGCTGCTGCGAAGGACCGTTCGGCGCCGTCAAACCGTTCGAAGCCCCGTCCTGGTTGACAGCCGAACCACGGACCACCGCCAGGACCTCGTGACCATTGCGCCGCGCGTCCGACAGCCGCTCAAGCACCAGCATGCCGACACCCTCGGACCAGCCCACACCGTCCGCAGCATCCGAGAACGCCTTGCACCGGCCGTCGGGCGACAGCCCCCGCTGACGCGCGAAGTCCACGAACACCGACGGGGTCGACATCACGGTCACACCGCCGGCCAGCGCCAGCGAGCATTCGCCGCTCCGCAGCGCCTGCATCGCCCAGTGCATCGCCACCAGCGACGACGAACACGCCGTGTCCACCGTCACCGCCGGACCCTCCAGACCCAGCGTGTACGACACCCGGCCCGACGCGAGGCTCGGCGAGCTGCCACTCCCCTGGAAGCCCTCGAACTCCGGACCGCCCAGGACGGCGCTGTAGTCGTTGTACATCACACCGGCGAACACGCCGGTGGTACTGCCCTTCAGCGACACCGGGTCGATGCCGGCCCGCTCGATCGCCTCCCACGATGTCTCCAGCAGCAGCCGCTGCTGCGAGTCCGTCGCCAGTGCCTCACGCGGCGACATCCCGAAGAACGCTGGATCGAACTCGCCCGCCTCGTGCAGGAATCCGCCCGAGCGGGTGTACGTGGTGCCCTTGTGGTCGGGGTCCGGGTTGAAGAGCCCGTCCATGTCCCAGCCACGGTTCGTCGGGAAGCCCGAGATCGCGTCGGCACCCTCGGTCACCAGCCGCCACAGATCCTCCGGCGAGGCCACCCCGCCCGGGTAACGGCAACTCATGCCCACGACCACGATCGGATCGTCGACCATCCCAACCGTACGGCCGGCCGCCGCTGGAGCCACGACGGCTTCGGAGCCGAGCAGTTCATCGAGCAGATGGTCGACCAGGGTCTCGACCGTGGGGTAGTCGAAGACCATCGTGGCCGACAGTCGCAGCCCGGTCACGGTGTTGAGACGGTTGCGGAGTTCGACCGAGGTCAATGAGTCGAAGCCCAGGTCGCGGAAGGCGCGTCCCGGGTTGACCGCGTTGCCGTCGGCGTGGCCGAGGACGAGTGCGACCTGTCCACGCACCAAGTCCAACAGCACCTCCTGACGCTCAACCACCGTCAACCCCGCCAACCGCTCCACCAGACCGGCCGCCGCCGAACCGGCAGCCGCAGCGGCCCGACGCGACCGCGAACGGATCAACGACCGCATCAGCGGCGGAACCTCACCCCGCGCACGCAGCACCGCCAGATCCAGCCGCACCGGCGCCACCACCGCATCGCCACTGCTCATAGCCGCGTCGAACAGGGCCACACCCAGCTCCACCGACAACGCCGGCACACCCGCACGAGCCATCCGCTCCGCATCCGCCTCCGACAACGTCCCCGTCATCCCACCCGACTGATCCCACGGACCCCACGCAAGCGACACACCCGGCAGACCCTCGACCCGCCGACGCTCCATCAACGCATCCAGGAACGCGTTACCCGCCGCGTAATTACCCTGACCCGCACTCCCGAACAGAGCAGCCATGGAAGAGAACACGACGAAGGCGGAGAGGTCTTGCCCGCGCGTCAGTTCATGCAGGTTCCACGCCGCGTCCACCTTCGGCCGCAGGACCTTGTCCAGCCGCTCCGGCGTCAACGAACCCACCACACCGTCATCCAGCACACCCGCCGCATGCACCACACTCGACACCCTGTGCCGAGCCAACAGTTCGGCGAGCGCGCCACGGTCCGCGACATCGCACGCCTCGATCGACACTTCGGCGCCGCGCTCGGTCAGTTCATCGGTCAGTGCTTCGGCTCCGTCGGCGGCCAGGCCCCGGCGGCTCACCAGCAGCAGCCGACGCACACCGTGCTCGGCCACCAGATGCCGCGCCACCACCGCGCCCAGACCACCCGTACCACCCGTGATCAGCACGCTGCCATCGCCGTCCCAGACCGGACCCGCCGCACGCTCAGCCACCGCCGCGCGGACCACACGCCCGGCCAGCACCTCACCACCCCTCACGATCACCTGCGGCTCATCCCCGCCCAACGCCGACAACGGCAGCACAACCGGCCCGGCCGGATCGAGATCAACCAGACCGAAGCAGCCCGGACTCTCCGACTGCGCAGACCGGACAAGCCCCCGCACCGCAGCAGCCGCCACGTCGTGGCCTCCAACAGCTCCCCGCGTCACAAAGACAAACCGGCACTCCGCGAACCGCTCCTCAGCCAACCGCTCCTGAAGCTGCCCAAGCACCCCATGCGTCAACGCCCGCACCGAACCCGCCACATCCGCACCAGACTCCCCAACCACCGGAATCAGCACCACACCCGGCACCAAGGCCCCTTCGGCACCCAACGCAGCCAGATCCGCGACGAGTTCGGGGGCGGCTCCCGCATCATGCAGGGTCTCGGCAAGCCCCAGGCAGTCCTGGCCCACCACCGCGATCGTCTGCGGAGTGGTGGCAGCCGGAGTGGACACAGGTGTCCAGTCCAGCCGGAACAGCGCGTCCTTCGTCGGCGCCCCCTCGTCGCTCAGAGCCTCCGCCGACAGCGCCCGCATCGCCAACGACTCCACGCACGCCACCGGCGCACCCGTCACATCAGCCACCGCGATCGACACCCCACCATCGACCTCGCGCGTCAACCTCACCCGCACCGAAGAAGCCCCCGACGCCTGCAACGACACCCCGCCCCACGAGAACGGGACACCACCACTCACCCCACCAACCCCACCAACCCCACCCGCAGACGAACCCACAAACCACGCCGCATGAAGCCCCGCATCCAACAACGCCGGATGCAGACCGAACACCCCCGCATCACCCAGCGCGTCCTCCGGCAAACTCACCTCAGCAAAGACCTCACCACCCCGACACCACACAGCCCTCAACCCCTGAAAGACCGGACCATACGCAAAGCCCTCAACAGCCCGCGCATCATAGAAACCAGCCAGATCCACCGATTCCGCACCCACCGGCGGCCAGACCGACGCATCAAAATCAGCCCCGGCCCCAACACCACCTCCGACCACCAGCACACCCGACGCATGCAACATCCACGGCAACTCCACCCCACCCTCAACACGCGAATGAATCGCCACCGCACGCCGCCCCAACTCATCCGCCACACCCACCCGCACCTGCATCTGTACGGCGCCGGAGTCGGGCAGGATGAGGGGCGCGGCGAGCGTCAGCTCCTCCACCCGGTCGCAGCCCACCTCGTCCCCGGCCCGGGTCGCCAGCTCAAGCAGCGCGGTGCCGGGGAGAAGAACGCGGCCCATCACCGCGTGATCGGCCAGCCACGGATGCGTCTGGGTGGAGAGCCGGCCGGTGAGCAGCACGCCCTCCCCCTCCGCCAGCTCCACCACACCACTGAGCAGCGGATGCCCCGCCGACACCAGCCCGATCGCCGCCGCGTCATCAGCACCGCCCCGCCGACTCCGCGGCCAGAACGCCTGATGCTCGAAGGCGTACGTCGGCACATCCACCCGCGACGCCCCCGTCCCCGCGAAGAGCACCGACCAGTCTGCCGGAACTCCCCGCACATGCAGCTGGGCCAATGCGGCAAGCGCCGTCGACTCCTCGGGCCGGTCCTTTCGGAGGATCGGGACGATCGCCGCCTCTTCCGGCGCCGTTTCCTGCGCCATGGCCGACAGCACACCGTCCGGTCCCAGCTCCAGGAAGGTGGTCACACCCTGCTCACCGAGCGTCCGCATGCCATCGGCGAAGCGGACCGCCTCGCGGACATGCCGTACCCAGTACTCGGCCGAGCACAGCTCCTCCACCGACGCCAGACCACCGGTCAGATTCGATACGACCGGCATGCGCGGAACAGCGAACGACAACCCCTCAACGACCGAACGGAAATCATCCAGCATCGGGTCCATCAGCGGCGAATGGAACGCGTGCGACACCCGCAGACGCGTGGTCTTACGCCCCCGCCCCGCCAACTCCGCCGCCACCGCGAGGACCCCGTCCTCATCACCCGAGACCACCACCGACGCGGGACCATTGACCGCAGCGATCGACACCGCCTCCGACAGCAGCGGGGTGACTTCCTCCTCCGTCGCCTGCACCGCCATCATCGAACCACCCACCGGCAACGCCCGCATCAGCTTCGCCCGCGCCACGACCAGCGTGCAGGCGTCCTCCAGCGAGAACACCCCCGCCACATACGCCGCCGCGATCTCACCAATCGAATGACCAGCGACGAACTCGGGCCGCACACCCCACGACTCCACCAACCGGAACAGCGCCACCTCGATGGCGAACAAGGCAGGCTGGGTGAAACCGGTGTCATTCAACAGTGCCGCGTCACCGCCCCACATCACCTCACGCAGCGACCGCCCCAATTCGGCTTCCAGCAGCGCGAGTACGGAATCCAGTGCCTGCGCGAACACCGGGAACCGGCCATACAGCTCACGCCCCATCCCCAACCTCTGCGAACCCTGACCCGAGAACAGCACCGCCGACTTCCCGCCGACAACGGCCCCCGACACCGCCGAACGATCCACATCACCAGACGCCAGAGCGGCAAGAGCCCGCACCGCATCCGCACGGTCACCCGCCAGCACCACAGCCCGATGATCGAACACCGACCGGCCCATCACCAGCGAGAACCCGACATCCACCGGCCGCAACTCCGGCCGCGACTCCATCGACGACAACAGCTTGGCCGCCTGGCCGCGCAGCGCCTCCGGCGACTTGCCCGAGAGCACCCACGGCACCACACCCGGCTCCACGACGGGAGCCTCCGGCCCCGCGACCACCGTTCCCCGGATCACCGTGGCCGGCTGTTCCAGAATGATGTGCGCGTTCGTCCCGCTGATCCCGAACGACGACACACCCGCCCGACGCGCACGGCCGACCTCCGGCCACCGCGTCTGCTCGGTCAGCAGCTCCACCGCGCCCTCGGACCAGTCCACATGCGACGACGGAGCATCCACGTGCAACGTCCGCGGCAGCACACCATGACGCATCGCCATGACCATCTTGATCACACCCGCCACACCCGCCGCGGCCTGCGTATGACCGATATTCGACTTCACCGAGCCGAGCAGCAGCGGACGCTCTGCGTCACGATCACGGCCATACGTCGCCAGCAGCGCCTGCGCCTCGATCGGGTCACCCAGCGTCGTACCCGTACCATGCGCCTCCACCACGTCCACATCAGCCGTCGACAGTCCACCGCTCGCCAGCGCCTGACGGATCACCCGCTGCTGCGAAGGACCGTTCGGCGCTGTCAACCCGTTCGACGCCCCGTCCTGGTTGACAGCCGAACCACGGACCACCGCCAGCACCTGGTGACCATTGCGCCGCGCGTCCGACAGCCGCTCAAGCACCAGCATGCCCACACCCTCCGACCAGCCCACACCATCGGCCGACTCGGAGAACGCCTTGCACCGGCCGTCAGGCGACAGCCCACGCTGCCGGGAGAAATCGACGAACACGGTCGGCGTGGACATTACGGTCACACCGCCGGCCAGCGCCAGCGAGCATTCGCCGCTCCGCAGCGCCTGCATCGCCCAGTGCATCGCCACCAGCGACGACGAACACGCCGTGTCCACCGTCACCGCCGGACCCTCCAGGCCCAGCGTGTACGAGACCCGGCCGGAGGCCAGACTCGTGCTTCCGCCTCCCTGGAAGCCCTCGAATTCCGGGCCGCCCAGCAGGGTGGTGTAGTCGCTGTACATCACTCCGGCGAACACGCCGGTCGTACTGCCCTTCAGCGACACCGGGTCGATGCCGGCCCGCTCGATCGCCTCCCAGGACGCTTCGAGCAGCAGCCGCTGCTGCGAGTCGGTGGCCAGTGCCTCACGCGGTGACATTCCGAAGAACGCCGGGTCGAACTCGTCGGCGGTGTGCAGGAATCCGCCTTCCCGCGTGTACGACGTCCCCATGTGGTCGGGGTCCGGGTTGAACAGCCCGTCCACGTCCCAGCCACGGTTCGTCGGGAAGCCCGAGATCGCGTCGGCACCCTCGGTCACCAGCCGCCACAGATCCTCCGGCGAGGCCACCCCGCCCGGGTAACGGCAACTCATGCCCACAACCACGATCGGATCGTCGGCCACCGCCGCCGTACGCGTGCCGGCCGGCACGGCCACCGCGGCTTCGGAGCCCAGCAATTCATCAAGAAGATGGTCGACCAGCGTCTGAACCGTCGGATAGTCGAAGGCCATCGTCGCGGGCAGCCGCAGCCCACTGGCGGTGTTCAGCCGGTTACGCAACTCCACCGCCGTGAGCGAGTCGAAGCCCAGGTCGCGGAAGGCACGTCCCGGGTTGACCGCGTTGCCGTCGGCATGGCCGAGGACGAGAGCGACCTGTCCACGCACCAAGTCCAACAGCACCTCCTCACGCTCAACCACCGTCAACCCCGCCAACCGCTCCACCAGACCGGCCGCCGCCGAACCGGCCGGCGCAGCGGCCCGACGCGACCGCGAACGGATCAATGACCGCAGCAGCGACGGAACCTCACCCCGCGCACGCAGCACCGCCAGATCCAGCCGCACCGGCGCCACCACCGCATCACCAGTACACATAGCCGCGTCGAACAGGGCCACACCCAGCTCCACCGACAACGCCGGCACACCCGCACGAGCCATCCGCTCCGCGTCCGCCCCCGACAACGTCCCCGTCATCCCACCCGACTGATCCCACGGACCCCACGCAAGCGACACACCCGGCAGACCCTCGACCCGCCGGTGCTCCATCAACGCATCCAAGAACGCGTTACCCGCCGCATAATTACCCTGACCCGCACTCCCGAACAGAGCAGCGGCCGAGGAGAAGACCACAAACGCCGAAAGCTCTTGGCCGCGCGTCAGTTCATGCAGGTTCCACGCCGCGTCCACCTTCGGCCGCAGAACCTTGTCCAGCCGCTCCGGCGTCAACGACCCCACCACACCGTCATCCAGCACACCCGCCGCATGCACCACACCCGACACCCTGTGCCGAGCCAACAGTTCGGCGAGCGCGCCACGGTCCGCGACATCGCACGCCTCAACCCGGACTTCGGTCCCGTGCAACTCCAGCTGTGCGACCAGTTCCTCTGCTCCGTCGGCGGCCGGGCCCCGGCGGCTCACCAGCAGCAGCCGACGCACTCCATGCTCGGCCACCAGATGCCGCGCCACGACCGCGCCCAGTCCACCCGTACCACCCGTGATCAGCACGCTGCCATCGCCGTCCCAGACCGGATGCGCCGCAGGCTCAGCAACCGAACCGCGCACCAGCCGCCCGGCCAGCACTTCGCCGTCCCTCACGATCACCTGCGGCTCATCCCCGCCCAACGCCGACATCGGCAGTACAACCGGCCCAGCCGGATCAAGATCAACCAGACCGAAGCACCCCGGACTCTCCGACTGCGCAGACCGGACAAGCCCCCGCACCGCAGCAGCCGCCACATCAACGCCACCCACGGCACCCCGCGTCACAAAGACAAACCGGCACTCCGCGAACCGCTCCTCAGCCAACCGCTCCTGAAGCTGCCCAAGCACCCGATGCGTCAACGCCCGCACCGAACCCGCCACATCCGCACCAGACCCCCCAACCACCGGAATCAGCACCACACCCGGCACCACAGCCCCTTCGACACCCAACTCAGACAGATCCGCGACGAGTTCGGCCTCAGCACCCGCATCACGCAACGCCTCCACCAGGCCCAGGCCGTCCCGGCCCACCACGGCGACCGTCTGAGAGATCCTGGTGGACGAGACAGCCACCGGCGTCCAGTCCAGCCGGAACAGCGCATCCCTCGCCGACGCCCCCTCGTCGCTCAGAGCCTCCGCCGACAGCGCCCGCATCGCCAACGACTCCACGCACGCCACCGGCGCACCCGTCACATCAGCCACCGCGATCGACACCCCACCATCGACCTCGCGCGTCAACCTCACCCGCACCGAAGAAGCCCCCGACGCCTGCAACGACACCCCGCCCCACGAGAACGGGACACCACCACTCACCCCACCAACCCCACCAACCCCACCAGCCCCACCCGCAGACGAACCCACAAACCACGCCGCATGAAGCCCCGCATCCAACAACGCCGGATGCAGACCGAACACCCCCGCATCACCCAGCGCGTCCTCCGGCAAACTCACCTCAGCAAAGACCTCACCACCCCGACACCACACAGCCCTCAACCCCTGAAAGACCGGACCATACGCAAAGCCCTCAACAGCCCGCGCATCATAGAAACCAGCCAGATCCACCGCCTCCGCACCCACCGGCGGCCAGACCGACGCATCAAAATCAAACCCGGCCCCAACACCACCGCCCACCACCAGCACACCCGACGCATGCAACATCCACGGCAACTCCACCCCACCCTCAACACGCGAATGAATCGCCACCGCACGCCGCCCCGACTCATCCGCCACACCCACCCGCACCTGCGTCCGCACCGCACCCCGCTCCGGAAGCACCAGCGGCGCAGCGAGCGTCAGCTCTTCGACCCGGTCGCAGCCCACCTCGTCCCCGGCCCGGATCGCCAGCTCAAGCAGCGCCGTACCCGGCACCAGAATCCGGCCCATCACCGCATGATCGGCCAGCCACGGATGCGTCTCGGCGGAAAGCCGGCCGGTGAGCAGCACGCCCTCCCCCTCCGCCAACTCCACCACACCACTAAGCAGCGGATGCCCCGCCGACACCAGCCCGATCGCCGCCGCATCCTCAGCACCACCCCGCCGACCCCGCGGCCAGAACACCTGATGCTCGAACGCGTACGTCGGCACATCCACCCGCGACGCCCCCGTACCAGCGAACAACCCGGCCCAGTCCACGACAACGCCCCGCACATACAGCTGAGCGACCGCAGCCAGCGCCGACAACTCCTCGGCGCGGTTCTTACGGAGGACGGGCACCGTGAGGGCGTCGTCAGGTACCGACTCCCGCGCCATCGCGGAAAGCACGCCGTCAGGACCCAGCTCCAGGAAGGTGGTCACACCCTGCTCACCGAGCGTCCGTACCCCGTCCTCGAAGCGCACGGCCTCCCGGACATGCCGCACCCAGTACTCCGCCGAGCACAGCTCCTCCACCGACGCCAGACCACCCGTCAGATTCGATACGACCGCGATGCGCGGAGCCCCGTACGACAGACCCTCCGCCACCGCGCGGAACCCGTCCAGCATCGGGTCCATCAGCGGCGAATGGAACGCGTGCGACACCCGCAGCAAGGTGGTCTTGCGACCCTGCTCCTCCAGACGCGCCGCGACCTCCAGGACCACATCCTCCTGACCGGAGATCACCACCGACGAGGGACCGTTGATCGCGGCGATCGACACCTGGTCCTCTCGCCCGAACAGCAGCGGAAGAACCTCCTCCTCCGTCGCGCGCACCGCGACCATCGCGCCACCGGCCGGCAACGCCCGCATCAGCTTCGCCCGCGCCACCACCAACGCACAGGCATCCTCCAGCGAGAACACCCCCGCCACAAACGCCGCCGCGATCTCACCAATCGAATGACCAGCAACGAAGTCCGGCCGCACACCCCACGACTCCACCAACCGGAACAGCGCCACCTCCACCGCGAACAACGCCGGCTGCGTAAATCCCGTGTCATTCAATAGATCCGCGTCCTCACCCCACATCACCTCACGCAGCGAGCACCCCAACTCACCATCCAGCAGCTCCAGTACCGAATCCAGCGCCTCCGCGAACACCGGGAACCGGCCATACAACTCACGCCCCATCCCCAACCTCTGACTGCCCTGACCCGAGAACAGCACCGCCGACTTCGCACCGACAACCACCCCCGACACCGCCAGGGCGTCCGGCTCGCCGACCGCCAGGCCCGCCAGCGCGCGCACCGTCTCCGCGCGCTCGCCGGCTGACACCACCGCTCGGTGGTCGAACTTCGACCGGCCCGTAGCCAGCGAGAACCCGATGTCCACCGGCCGCAGTTCGGGCCGTGCCTGGATGTGGGAGAGCAGTCGCCCCGCCTGGCCGCGCAACGCCTCCGGCGTCTTGCCCGAGAGCACCCACGGCACCACACTCGGCTCCACGACGGGAGTCCCGGAAGCTTCGGATGCCCCGGAAGCCCCGGATGCCCCGGATGCCCCGGGTGCCTCAGGTGCCTCGGCTCCTGTCACCACCGTTCCCCGCAGCACCGTCACCGGCTGCTCCAGGATGACGTGGGCGTTCGTCCCGCTGATCCCGAACGACGAGACACCCGCCCGACGCGCCCGATCGGTCTCCGGCCACGGTGCGGACTCCGTCAGCAGTTCCACCGCGCCCTCGGACCAGTCGACATGCGACGACGGCTCGGTCACATGCAGCGTCCGGGGCAGCATTCCGTGACGCATCGCCATGATCATCTTGATCACACCGGCGGCGCCCGCGGCGGCCTGGGTGTGTCCCAGGTTCGACTTCACCGAGCCGAGCAGCAGCGGACGCTCCGGATCACGATCACGGCCGTACGTCGCCAGCAGCGCCTGCGCCTCAATCGGGTCACCCAACGTCGTACCCGTACCATGCGCCTCCACCACGTCCACATCAGCCGTCGACAGTCCACCGCTCGCGAGAGCCTGACGGATCACCCGCTGCTGCGAAGGACCGTTCGGGGCGGTCAACCCGTTCGAGGCGCCGTCCTGGTTGACGGCCGAACCACGGACCACCGCCAGGATCTCGTGACCATTGCGCCGCGCGTCGGACAGCCGCTCAAGCACCAGCATGCCCACACCCTCCGACCAGCCCACACCATCGGCCGACTCGGAGAACGGCTTGGACCGGCCGTCGGGGGCCAGGCCCCGCTGCCGGGAGAATTCGACGAAGGTGTCGGGGATCGACATCACGGTCACACCGCCGGCCAGCGCCAGCGAGCACTCACCGCTCCGCAGCGCCTGCGCGGCCAGATGCATCGCCACCAGTGACGACGAGCACGCCGTGTCCACCGTGACGGCGGGGCCCTCGAACCCGAAGGTGTACGAGACCCGGCCCGAGGCCACGCTCAGCGCGCTGCCCTGGCCCTGGAAGCCTTCGAACTCCTTGCCGCTCAGGGTCGTGTTGTAGCCGCCGTACATCACACCGGCGAACACCCCGGTCTGGCTGTCGCGCAGTGACACCGGGTCGATGCCGGCCCGCTCGATCGCCTCCCACGATGTCTCCAGCAGCAGCCGCTGCTGCGAGTCCGTCGCCATCGCCTCACGCGGCGACATCCCGAAGAACGCCGGGTCGAACTCGCCCGCGTCATGCAGGAATCCGCCCTGTCGCGTGTACGAGGTGCCCATGTGCTCCGGGTCGGGGTGGTAGAGCGCGTCGACATCCCAGCCACGGTTCAGCGGGAAGTCGGAGACGACATCGACGCCTTCCGTGACCACCCGCCACAGATCCTCCGGCGACCCGATGCCGCCGGGGAAGCGGCAGCTCATGCCGACGACCACGACCGGGTCGTCGTCGAGCAGGGCCCGGGAGAGTTCCGGCGTCGCCGCGTCCGGGGCCATGTCCGCTTCGGGGCCGACCAGTTCATCGAGCAGATGCTCGGCCAGTGCCTCGACGGTCGGGTAGTCGAAGACCATCGTGGCGGGCAGCCGCAGTCCGGTCGCCGTGTTGAGGCGGTTGCGCAGCTCCACCGCCGTCAGTGAGTCGAACCCCAGGTCGCGGAAGGCCCGCGCCGGGTCGACGCCGTCGCCGCCGGCGTGGCCGAGCACCAGCGCCGCCTGGCCGCGTACGAGTGTGAGCAGGGTTGCGTGCCGTTCGGCGCGCTCCAGCCTGCCGAGGCGCTCGGCGAGTCCGGCGTCCGTGCGCGCTCCGGGCCCCGCGACCGCCGTGCGCCGGGCGTTGGTGCGGACGAGTCCTCGCAGCAGTGGCGGGACGGCGCCCCGCGCGCGGAACACCGACAGGTCGAGCCGTACGGGTGCCACGGCCGCCTGGCCGGTGGCGAGTGCGGCGTCGAAGAGCGACACGCCCTGGTCGACCGAGAGCAGGGGCATGCCTGCCTCGGCGGCGCGGCGCAGATCGGCCTCGCCGAGGCCGCTCGTCATGCCCGCGCCCTGGTTCCAGGCACCCCAGGCGAGCGAGACTCCCGGCAGGGCGGCCGCCTGGCGGTGCCCGGCGAGCGCGTCCAGGAAGGCGTTGCCCGCCGCGTAGTTGCCCTGCCCCGCGCCGCCGATCACGCCGGAGACCGAGGAGAAGACCACGAACGCGGCCAGGTCGAGATCGCGGGTCAGCTCGTGCAGATGCCAGCCGGCGTCGACCTTCGGCCGCAGCACCCGGGCCAGTCGTTCGGGGGTCAGTGAACCGATGATGCCGTCGTCCAGCACACCGGCCGTGTGGACGATCGCCGTCAGCGGGTGCTCGTCCGGGATCGCGCTCAGCAGCCTCGCCAGGGCGTCGCGGTCCGCGACATCACACGCCTCGACGGACACCGCGGCGCCCTGTGCCGTCAGTTCGGCGACAAGCTCCGTGGCTCCCTCGGCGGAGAGCCCGCGCCTGCTGGTGAGGACGAGGTGCCGTACGCCGCGTTCGGCCACCAGATGCCGTGCCAGCACACCGCCCAGACCGCCCGTCCCACCGGTGATCAGAACCGTACCCCCGGGATTCCATACCGGCGGCATGGTGAGCACGATCTTGCCGACATGCCTGGCCATGCTCATGAAACGGAACGCGTCACGCGCCCGCCGCACGTCCCACGACCGCACCGGCAGCGGCTCCAGCACACCGCGCTCGAACAGGTCCATGACGGCGACCAGCATCCGCTGGATACCGTCCGGCTCAACCCAGCCGAGGTCGAAAGCCTGGTAGTCCAGACCCTCGGGCAGTTCGGCGGCATCCCGGACATCGGTCTTGCCCATCTCCAGGAACCGGCCCCCCGCACCGAGCAACCGCAACGACGCGTCCACGAACTCACCCGCCAACGAGTTCAGAACGACATCAACACCCCCACCACCCACAACCCCCGCGAACGCCGCCTCGAAATCAGTCGTACGAGACGACGCGATATGATCCTCCGCCACCCCCAGCGACCGCAGCACACCCCACTTGCCCTCACTCGCCGTCGCGAACACCTCGGCACCCAGATACCTCGCCACCTGAATCGCCGCCATACCCACACCACCCGCACCCGCGTGGACCAACACCCGCTCACCACGCCCCACACCACCCAACTCCACCAACGCGTAATACGCGGTCAGAAAGACCAGCGGCACCGACGCCGCCGTCTCCCACGACCAGTTGTCGGGCAGCCGGGTGAGCAGCCGTGCGTCACCGACCACCAGCGAGCCGAAGCCGCCGGACACCAGTCCGGTCACCGGGTCGCCGGGCCGCAGACCGGTCACGTCGGGACCCACTTCGGTCACCACGCCCGCGGCCTCGCGTCCCATGCGTCCGGCGTCGCCGGGGTACATGTCGAGTGCCTTGAGGACATCGCGGAAGTTGACACCGGCGGCCCGTACGTCGATCCGTACCTCGCTGCCGGTCAGCGGTTCGAGGACCTCGGGGAACGGGGCCAGGGTCAGCCCGTCCAGGCTTCCCCGGGTCTCGCTGTCGAGCCGCCAGGGCACTCCGGCCGGCGGCACCAGGCCCGTACCCGAGTCCAGTCGCGTCAGCCGACCCGCCAGGATCGCACCGTCGCGGATCACCACCTGGGGCTCGTCCGTGGTGAGGGACCGTGCGAGCGACGCGGCGCCGTCGTCCGTGACACCGAGGTCCACCAGGCCGAAGCTGCCGGGGTTCTCCGTCTGCGCGGAGCGCACCAGGCCCCACACCGAGGCCGCCGCGACATCGGTGGCCTCCTCGTCACCTGCCGCCATCGCGCCCCTGGTGACGAACACCAGCCGCGAGCCGGCGAACCGCTCCTCGGCGGCCTGCCATCCCTGCGCGAGCGCGAGTGCGTCGGTGGTCAACGTATGGGCGGACTCCACCACCCCGTCCCCGTCCCCGGACACGGCGACCAGCACCACGTCCGGCACCGGGGACTCCCCCGCCGTCAGTGTCGCCAGATCGGGGTACGTCTCGACGTGCGACCCCGCGGCCGCCAGTGCGTCGGCGAGCCCGAACGCGTCGGGCCCCACCAGCGCGACCGCCTCGGGCACCTCTGTGTCGGACGCGGCAGGCATGGGAACCGGCACCCAGTCGAGAGCGAACAGCGCGTCCCTGGCCAGCGCCGCGTCTTCGTTCAACTCCTCGCTCGACACGGCCCGTACGAGCAGCGAATCGACCGAGGCGACCGGCTCTCCGGACAGGTCGGCGACCGCGATCGACACCGCGCCGCGGCCGGCGGCCGGGGCGATGCGGACCCTTGTCGCGGAGGCTCCCGTGGCGTGGAGCGACGCGCCCTCCCACGAGAACGGCAGTCCTCCGTGGCCTTCTTCACCGTCGCCCGCGAGGAGCGAGGCGTGCAGCGCGGCGTCGAGCAGCGCGGGGTGCAGTCCGAACGCGGCGGCGTCGGCCTCCGCCCCCTCCGGAAGCCTCACCTCCGCGAAGATCTCGTCGTCGCGCCGCCAGGCGGCGCGCAGACCCTGGAACACCGGGCCGTACGCGAAGCCAAGCTCGGCGAACCGCTCGTAGCACCCCTCCGCTTCCAGCGCCTCCGCGCCCTCCGGCGGCCATACCGTCGCGTCGAAGCCGCCGACGGGGGTCGGGCCGCCGACCGTCAGCACACCCGAGGCGTGCTGTGTCCACGACCGCTCGTCGGCGCCGTCGAGCCGGGAGTGCACGGTGATCGAGCGCCGGTCCGTGTCGTCCGCGACCCCGACCCGCACCTGTACCTGGACGGCACCCCGCTCCGGGAGCACCAGCGGCGCGGCGAGCGTCAGCTCCTCGACCCGGTCGCAGCCGACCTCGTCACCGGCGCGGAACGCCAGATCGAGCAGGGCGGTGCCGGGCAGCAGGATCCGGCCCATGACCGCGTGATCGGCGAGCCAGGGGTGCGACTGGACGGACAGCCGACCGGTGAACAAAGCGCCCTCGCCCTCGGCGAGTTCGACCGCCGCGCCCAGCAACGGGTGCGCGGCGGAGCCGAGTCCGGCGGCGCGCACATCACCGGTGGCACCGGCCTGGGAGCCGGCCGGCCAGATCCACTGGTGCTGGAAGGGGTAGGTGGGCACATCGACCCGCGACGCGCCGGTTCCGGCGAAGACGGCCGCCCAGTCCACGGGAACGCCCCGTACGTACAGCCGCGCGAGTGCGGTGAGCGCGGCCGGCTCTCCGGCCCGGTTCTCACGGAGCAGGGGTACGGTCGCGGCGCCGTCCGGTACGGACTCCTGGGCCATGGCCGACAGCACCCCGTCGGGACCCAACTCCAGGAACGTGGTCACACCCTGCGCGCCGAGGGTGCGTACGCCATCGGCGAAGCGAACGGCCTCGCGCACATGCCGCACCCAGTACTCGGCCGAGCACAGCTCCTCCACCGACGCCAGGCCGCCGGTCAGATTCGACACCACCGGGATACGCGGCGCCTCGTACGACAGCCCCTCGGCCACCGCCCGGAACTCCTCCAGCATCGGGTCCATCAGCGGCGAGTGGAAAGCGCCGGAGACCCGGAGCCGGCTCGTCTTGCGGCCCCGCTCCCCGAGCCGCGCCGCGACCGCCAGCACGGTGTCCTCAGCGCCGGAAATCACCACGGACGACGGGCCGTTGACGGCGGCGATGGACACCTCGCCCGACAGCAGGGCGGACACCTCGTCCTCGGTGGCCTGGACGGCGACCATCGCGCCACCGGCCGGCAGCGCCCGCATCAACGACGCACGCGCGACCACCAACGCACAGGCGTCCTCCAGCGAGAACACTCCCGCCACATACGCCGCCGCGAGCTCACCGATCGAATGACCGGCGACAAAGTCCGGCCGCACACCCCACGACTCCACCAGCCGGAACAGCGCCACCTCAAGGGCGAACAACGCGGGCTGCGTGAAACCCGTGTCATTCAGCAGTTCCGCGTCCTCACCCCACATCACCTCACGCAGCGAGCACCCCAACTCGGCTTCCAGCAGCACGAGTACGGAATCCAGCGCCTGCGCGAACACCGGGAACCGGCCGTACAGCTCACGCCCCATCCCCAGCCGCTGCGAACCCTGACCCGAGAAGAGGAAGGCACGCTTACCGGTCGCCACCGCACCCGATACGGCCGCGGCGTCCGGTTCGGCCGCCGCCAGCGCCGTCAGCGCGCGCTCCGTGTCGGCGGGGTCGCCCGCCAGGACCACCGCGCGGTGGTCGAACGCCGAACGGCCCGTCGCCAGTGAGAAACCGATGTCCACCGGCCGCGCTCCCGGGTCGGACCCGACGACGAGGGACAGCAGCCGTCGTGCCTGGTCCGCCAACGCCTGGGGCGTCCTGCCCGAGAGCACCCATGGCACCACGCCCGGCTCGACGCCCCGCTCCACGGCCGGGGCTTCGGCCTGCGTTTCGGCCGGGGCTTCGGACCCGTTGAGCGCCGTCGCCCCGATGACGGTGGGCGGCTGCTCCAGGATGACGTGGGCGTTCGTTCCACTGATGCCGAACGACGAGACACCCGCCCGACGCGCGCGACCGGCCTCCGGCCACTCCACCGGTTCCGTCAGCAGCTCGACCGCGCCGGCCGACCAGTCGACATGCGTGGAAGGCTCCGTCACATGGAGCGTGCGGGGCAGCAGTCCGTGCCGCATCGCCAGCACCATCTTGATCACACCCGCCACACCGGCCGCCGCCTGCGTGTGACCGATGTTGGACTTCACGGAACCGAGCAGCAGCGGACGCTCCGGGTCGCGGTCGCGCCCGTACGTGGCCAGCAGTGCCTGCGCCTCGATCGGATCGCCGAGCGTGGTCCCCGTACCGTGCGCCTCCACCACATCGACGTCGTCCGCCGCCAGCCCGCCACTGGCGAGTGCTTGCCGGATCACCCGCTGCTGCGAGGGACCGTTCGGGGCGGTCAGTCCGTTCGACGCGCCGTCCTGGTTGATGGCGCTGCCGCGCAGCACCGCCAGCACCTGGTGGCCGTTGCGGCGCGCGTCCGACAGCCGCTCCAGTACGAGCATGCCGACGCCCTCCGACCAGGCGACGCCGTCGGCCGACTCGGAGAACGCCTTGGACCGGCCGTCGGGGGCCAGGCCGCGGGCGCGGGAGAATTCGACGAAGGTGCTCGGGGTGGACATGACGGTGACACCGCCGGCCAGCGCCAGCGAGCATTCGCCGCTCCGCAGGGCCTGCGCGGCCAGATGCATGCCGACCAGGGAGGAGGAGCACGCGGTGTCCACGGTCACCGCCGGGCCTTCGAGCCCCAGCGTGTAGGAGACCCGGCCGGAGGCCACGCTCGGCGCGCTGCCGTTGCCGCGGAAGGCTTCGTACTCCTCGCCGGTGAGCAGCGGTCCGTAGTCGTTGTACATGACTCCGGCGAACACGCCGGTCCGGCTGTCGCGCAGCGAGACGGGGTCGATTCCGGCCCGTTCGATCGCTTCCCAGGAGAGTTCGAGCAGCAGGCGCTGCTGCGAGTCGGTGGCCATGGCCTCGCGCGGCGACATCCCGAAGAAGTCCGGGTCGAACTCGCCCGCCGTGTGCAGGAATCCGCCCTCGCGGACATGGGTCCTGCCGGGGTGGTCGGGGTCCGGGTCGTAGAGGCCGTCGAGGTCCCAGCCGCGGTTGGTGGGGAAGCCGGAGATGGCGTCGCCGCCTTCCGTGACGAGCCGCCAGAGGTCCTCGGGCGAGGTCACCCCGCCGGGGTAGCGGCAGGCCATGCCGACGATCACGATGGGGTCGTCGGTGAGCGGCGAAGGCACGGGGACCGGTGCGGCCGGTGCTTCGGCCCCGGTGCCGAGCAGTTCGTCGCGCATATGGTCGGCGAGGGCGCTCGGGGTCGGGTAGTCGAAGACCATGGTCGCGGGCAGCCGCAGGCCGGTGACGGCGTTGAGGCCGTTGCGCAGTTCGACCGCCGTCAGCGAGTCGAAGCCGAGGTCCTGGAACTGGCGGGACTCCTCGACCTCCGCGGCGTCGGCGTGGCCGAGCACCTGGGCGACCTGGCCGCGTACGAGGTCGAGGAGGATCTCGCGGCGTTCGGCGGCGTTCAGTGCGGTGAGCCGCTGGGCGAGACCGCCCGCCGTCTGCGGGACCTGGGCGGCGGCGCGCCTGCCGGGGGTGCGGATGAGGCCGCGCAGCAGCGGCGGGATCTCGCCCTGGGTACGGAGGACGGGCAGGTCGAGACGTACGGGGGCGACGGCCGGCGCGTCGGCGGCGAGGGCGGCGTCGAAGAGCGCCACGCCCTGGTCGACGGTGAGCGGCGGCATGCCGGAGCGCGCGATGCGCTCCACGTCGATGTCGGTGAGGGTCCTGGTCATGCCGACGCTCTGGGTCCAGGGGCCCCAGGCGAGGGCGAGGCCGGGCAGTCCGCCTGCGCGCCGGTGGGTGGCGAGCGCGTCCAGGAAGGCGTTCGCGGCCGCGTAGTTGGCCTGGCCGGGGCTGCCGAGGGTGGCGGCGACGGAGGAGAAGAGCACGAACGCGGCCAAGTCGAGTCCGCGGGTCAGTTCATGGAGGTTCCAGGCGGCGTCGGCCTTGGGGCGCAGCACGCTGTCGAGCCGCGCCGGGGTCAGTGAGCCGATGACGCCGTCGTCGACGACACCGGCGGTGTGGACGACGGCGGTGAGCGGGTGGGCGGCGGGGACGGTCGCCAGCAGTTCCGCGAGGGCGGTCCGGTCGGTGACGTCGCAGGGGGCGATGGTCACCTGGGCGCCCAGCGCGGTGAGTTCGGCCTTGAGCGTCTCGGCGCCGTCGGCGGCGGGGCCGCGGCGGCTGACGAGCAGCAGGTGCCGTACGCCGTGCTCGGCGACCAGGTGCCGGGCGAGGACGCCGCCGAGTCCGCCCGTGCCGCCGGTGATGAGGACGGTGCCCTCGCTGTTCCAGGCGGCCCGTTCCTCGGGGACGGCGGCGGGGAGAGCGGCGGGGAGGGCGGGGAGTTGGACGCGGGTCAGCCGGGCGGCGAGCAGTTCTCCGCCGCGTACCGCGAGGTCGGGTTCGTCGGCCGTGGCCGCGAGGGCGAGGAGGAGCATGGCCGGCACGGCCTCCGGGGGGAGTGAGGCCGTGCCGGGGTCGGAGGCGTGCGACGGAAGCGCCAGGTCCAGGAGACCGAAGCGGCCCGGGTTCTCGGTCCTGGCCGTGCGTACGAGGCCGTGGACCGAGGCGGCGGCGAGGTCGTCGCCCGTCAGCGCGCCGTGGGTGACGAACACGAGGCGCGCGTCGGCGAACCGGTCCTCGTCCAGCCATCGCTGTACGTCGTCGAGGACGCGGGCGCCGAGACGGTGGGTCGCCGCCACGACGCCCTCGTCCGCGCCGGTGGGTGCCCCGTCGGCCGGGGCGACGGCGGCGATCAGGACCACGCGGGGAACCGGCACGTCCGAGGCCGCGAGCGCGTCGAGGTCGGGGTGGGCGGCCACCGGGGCGCCTGCCGTACGCAGGGCGTCGGCCATGCCGAGCGGGTCGGCGCCGATCACCGCCACCGCGTCGGGTCCGGCCGGGGCCGTGCCCTTCACCTCGGTCCACTCCACGCGGAACAGCGAGTCCCGGTGCACCGCGCCGGTGTTGTCGAGGCTCTCGGTGGGGACCGTGCGGGAGACGAGGGAGTCCACGGAGAGGACCGGGCCGCCCGCCGCGTCGTACACCGCGATGGAGACGGTGTCGTCGCCCGCCGGGGAGAGCCGGGCGCGTACCGCCGTGGCGCCCGAGGCGATCAGTGACACGCCCTCCCAGGCGAACGGCAGACCGCCCCGGCTGATCGCGCCGAGGTCGGTGAAGGCCGCCGCGTGCTGCGCGGCGTCGAGCAGCGCCGGGTGGAGGCCGAAGGCGCTCGCGTCGGTGCCCGCGCCCTCCGGGAGGGTGACGTCGGCGTACACCTCGTCACCGAGCCGCCAGGCGGCGCGCAGTCCCTGGAAGACGGGGCCGTAGTCGAAGCCGAGTCCGGCGAGCCGTTCGTAGCAGCCGTCGAGGTCGACGGGTTCCGCGCCGGCGGGCGGCCATACGGTGGCGTCGAAGCCGGGGTCGGGGGCGCCCGTGCCGGGGGCGACGACACCGGTGGCATGCTGCGACCAGGGCAGGTCGAAGCCGTCCTCGACGCGTGAGTAGATGCCCAGTCGGCGGCGTCCCGCGGTGTCGGCGGCGCCGACGCGTACCTGGAGCTGGACGGCGCCGTGCTCGGGCAGTGCCAGCGGCGCGGCGAGTGCCAGTTCCTCGACCCGGCCGCAGTCGACCTCGTCACCGGCGCGGACGGCCAGTTCGACGAAGGCCGTTCCGGGCAGCAGGGCGCGGCCGCGCACGCCGTGGTCGGCGAGCCAGGGGTGGGATCGTGTGGACAGCCGGCTGGTGAACAGCGCGCCCTCGCCGTCGGCCAGTTCGACGGCCGCGCCGAGCAGCGGGTGTCCGGCGGAGCCGAGTCCGGCGGCGCGCATGTCGCCTGCTGTGTCGAGGCCGGCGGCCGGCCAGTAGCGCCGCCGCTGGAACGGGTAGGTGGGCAGGTCGACGCGGCGGGCGTCGGAGCCGTCGTAGAGACCGGCCCAGCGCACGGTGGCGCCCCGGACATGGATCTGTGCGAGGGCGGTGACGGCGGCCAGTTCCTCCGGGCGGTCCTTGCGCAGCAGCGGCACCATCGCCGCCCGCTCCGTCAGCGAGTCCTGCGCCATGGCGGAGAGGACGCCGTCGGGGCCCAGTTCCAGCAGGGTGGTGACGCCGCGTCCGGTGAGGGTGCGGACGCCGTCGGCGAACCGTACGGCTTCGCGGACATGCCGTACCCAGTAGGCGGCGGAGCGGAGTTCCGCGACGTCGGCGATCCGCCCGGTCACGTTCGACACGACGGGGATGGTGGGATCCTCGTACGTCAGGCTCTCCGCGACGGCGCGGAACTCGGTCAGCATCGGTTCCATGAGCGGCGAGTGGAAGGCGCCCGAGACGCGCAGCCGACTGGTCTTGCGGCCCTGCTCCTCGAAGTGGGCGGCGATGGCCTGTACGGCGCTCTCGTCACCGGCGATCACCACGGAGGTGGGGCCGTTGACGGCGGCGATCGACACCCGTTCGGTGACCCCGGTGAGCCGCGCGGCGATCTCGTCCTCGGTGGCCCGTACGGCGACCATGACGCCGCCGGCGGGCAGGGCCGCCATCAGCGAGGCGCGGGCGGCGACGAGACGGCAGGCGTCCTCCAGCGAGAAAACCCCCGCCACATGGGCGGCCGTGATCTCACCGATGGAGTGGCCGCCGACGAAGTCGGGGGTGACGCCGAGCGAGGCGACGAGGCGGTAGAGCGCGACCTCGACGGCGAAGAGCGCGGGCTGTGTCCAGCGGGTCTCGTCGAGCGGGTCGGGGTCGGTTCCCCAGACGATGTCGCGCAGCGGGCGGTCGAGATGGGGAGCGAGCGTGTCGGCGACGGCGTCGAAGGCTTCGGCGAACACCGGGAACCGGGCGTGGAGTTCGCGTCCCATGCCGAGGCGCTGGGAGCCCTGGCCGGAGAAGAGTACGGCGAGCAGGCCCTCGTCGGCGACGCCGTCGGCGAGCACGGTGGGAGGTTCGGTGGCATCGGTCGCGTCGGCGAGCAGTACGGACCGGTGTTCGAAGACCGAGCGCCCCGTGGCGAGGGAGTGGCCGATGTCGACGGGCCGCGTCCCGGGCGCGCGCTCGATGAAGGAGAGCAGCCGGGCGCGCTGGTCGGCCAGGGCCGCGGCGGACCGCCCGGAGAGGGCCCAGGGGACGACACCGGGCGCGGCGGAGCCCGCGGCCGGGTCGGCGGCGGAGCCTTCGGCCGAGTCCTCGGCGGGGGCGCTGTCGGTGGCCGGCGGGGCCTGTTCGAGGATCACATGCGCGTTGGTGCCGCTGACGCCGAAGGAGGAGACGGCGGCGCGCCGCGCGCGGCCCGTCTCCGGCCAGGCGATGGGCTGGTCGAGCAGTTCGATGGAGCCGGTGCTCCAGTCCACGTCGTGGGAGGGCTCGCCGACATGCAGGCTGCGCGGCATCAGTCCATGCCGCATCGCCATGATCATCTTGATGACACCGGCGGCGCCCGAGGCCGCCTGGGTATGCCCGATGTTCGACTTGACCGACCCCAGCCGCAGCGGCCGTTCCCGGTCCTGGCCGTAGGTGGCCAGCAGGGCCTGCGCCTCGATCGGGTCACCGAGTGTCGTCCCCGTACCGTGCGCCTCGACGATGTCCACCTCGGCGGGCGACAGCCGGGCGTTCTCCAGGGCGGCGCGGATGACACGCCGCTGGGAGGGGCCGTGCGGTGCGGACAGGCCGTTGGACGCGCCGTCCTGGTTGATCGCGCTGCCGCGCAGGACCGCCAGCACCGGGTGGCCGGCCCGCCGGGCGTCCGAGAGACGTTCCA
Source organism: Streptomyces sp. NPDC094034 (assembly GCF_040303865.1). Classification (NCBI taxonomy): domain Bacteria; kingdom Bacillati; phylum Actinomycetota; class Actinomycetes; order Kitasatosporales; family Streptomycetaceae; genus Streptomyces; species Streptomyces sp. NPDC094034. The sequence goes on from NZ_JBEOUD010000024.1 coordinate 24,173, forward strand.
GTACGAGGACGGCGGCGCCCTCGCCCCAGCCGGTGCCGTCCGCGTCCTGGGAGAACGATTTGCAGCGGCCGTCGGCGGCCATGCCGCTCTGGGCGGTGAAGGAGACGAACGGTCCGGGCGTCGCCATCACGGAGGCGCCGCCCGCCAGGGCCATGTGGCACTCGCCGTTGCGCAGCGACTGCGCCGCCCAGTGCAGGGCGACGAGCGAGGAGGAGCAGGCGGTGTCGACGGTGACGGCGGGGCCCTCGGCGCCGAGCGTGTAGGAGAGCCGGCCCGAGATGACGCTCGCGGCGTGCCCGGTGGTCGAGTACAGCTCGGCGTCCTCGTCGGACTCCTTGATGACCGTGGCGTAGTCCTGCCCGGCCGTGCCGACGAACACGCCGGCCCGGCTGCCGCGCAGTGTGTCCGGGGCGATACCGGCGCGCTCCAGGGCCTCCCAGGCGACTTCCAGCAGCAGCCGCTGCTGGGGGTCCATGGCGACGGCCTCACGCGGGGAGATCCCGAAGAACCCGGGGTCGAAGTCCGCCATGTCGTAGAGGAACCCGCCCTCCTGGGCGAGGCTGCGGCCGGGGCCGTCCCCGGCGAGCCGCTCCAGGTCCCAGCCGCGGTCGGCGGGGAAGGCGGCCATGACGTCGCGGCCCTCGGTGACCAGCTCCCACAGCTCCTCGGGGGAGGTCACCCCGCCGGGGTAGCGACAGCCGATCCCGACGACGGCGATGGGCTCCTCGGCAGCGGCCACCAGCCGCTGGTTCTGCTGACGGAGCCGCTCGATCTCCTTCAGGGAGGACCGCAGCGCCTCGACGTACTTGTTGGTGGACGTGCTCATCGGACTCTCCAGATCTCATTCGGTTCGCAGGTGCCGCACGACCGGCGACATCCGCCAGGCGCCAGGGGCCGGACGTCGCCTCGGGTGGGCTACATCTCGGTGGCGAGCCGCAGCAGGCTCTCGGCGTCCATGTCGTCGAGCGAGTCCTCGCCGTCGGGGGCCGGGGCGGTCGCCTCGGCGGCGTCGGCGGTGGCGAGTTCGAGCACCATGTCCAGAAGTCCCGCTTTACGGAGTCGGCTGATGGGAACGGAGGCGAGGGCCTCGCGGATCTCCGCGTCGGGATCGTCGGCGCGGTGCTCGTCGGGCCGTCCGGGGGCGGTGCCGAAGAGCAGCGAGCCGATGTGCTGGGCGAGGGCGGCCGGGGTCGGGTGGTCGAAGACCAGGGCCGCGGGCAGCGGCAGGCCCAGGGCCGTCCGCAGCCGGTTGCGCAGTTCGACCGCGGTGACGGAGTCGAAGCCGACGTCGCGGAAGGCGCGGGTGGCGGGGATGGCGTCGGCCGCGTCATGGCCGAGCGTCGCGGACGCCTCCGCGCGTACCGCTTCGAGCAGCGCGCGGTCGCGTTCGGCCGTGGGCAGGGTGTCGAGCCGCTGCCTGAGCGGCGGGACGGCGGGCCCACCCTCGCCTGCGGGCGGTTCGTCGAAGGCGGCGAGCGCCCTGCCCGCCTCCGGGATCCCGGAGAGCAGCGGGCTGGGCCGGGTCGCGGTGAAGCTGGGTGTGAACCGCTCCCAGTCCATCAGCGTCACGGTGAGCGCCGTGTCGTCGTCCTCCAGCATGCGCTGGAGCGCGGCGATGGCCAGCGGCGGTGCCATGGGCAGGACGCCCTGGCGGCGCAGCCGCTCGTGGACTTCGTCGACCGTGGCCATGCCGACCTCGGCCCAGGTGCCCCAGGCGACGGACGCGGCGGTCAGCCCCTCTGCCCTGCGGTGTTCCGCGAGGGCGTCGAGGAAGGCGTTGGCCGCCGCGTAGCCGGGCTGGCCGCCGCTGCCCCAGGTCGCCGCGCCCGAGGAGAACAGCACGAAGGCGTCCAGGTCGAGGCCGCGGGTCAATTCGTGCAGATGCAGGGCGGCGGTCAGCTTGGACCGCATCAGCGCGTCCAACTGGTCCAGCGTCAGTGACTCCACGGTGGCGTCGCCGTCGGCCACGCCCGCCGCGTGGAACACGGAGGCGAGCGGGAACTCCTCGGGGATGGCGGCCAGTACACCGGCCAGCGCGTCGCGGTCGGCGGCGTCGCAGGCGGCGATGGTGACGCGGGCGCCCAGGCCCTCCAGTTCGGCGCGCAGCGCCGCCGCGCCGGGCGCGTCCTCGCCGCGACGGCTGGTCAGCACCACGTGTCCGGCGCCGCGTTCGATCATCCAGCGGGCGACCCGGCCGCCGATGCCGCCGGTGCCGCCGGTGATCAGCGCCGTATCCCGGCCCCGCCAGCGGCGCTCGGGGTGGTCCGCGGTGGGCGCCGCGTGGGTCATACGGCGGCCGTAGACCCCGGACGGGCGGATCGCGATCTGGTCCTCGCCGTCCAGGCCCGCCAGGACGGCCGTCAGCCGGGCCGTGGCGCGCGCGTCCGGCGTCCCGGGAAGGTCGACGAGACCTCCCCAGCGGTCCGGGTGTTCCAGCGCGATCACGCGGCCGAGACCCCACAGGGCGCCCTGCACCGGCCGGGTGAGCCGGTCGTCCCGGCCCACCGACACGGCGCCGCGGGTGGCGCACCACAGCGGGGCGCGGAGCTCCGCGTCGCCCAGTGCCTGGACGAGGGTGAGCGTCTGGGCGAGTCCGGCGGGTACGGAGGGGTGGTCCGGGTGGCGCTCCTCGACGGGCGCGAGCAGGGACAGTACGCCGGTGAACTCCGTGCCGTCGGCGGTCAGTTCGGCGATCCGCTTGGCCCAGGCCGCCCGGTCGGTGCCGTCGGCGGTCGCGCCCTCCGCCTCGAACCGGACCGTGTCCGGGCCGAGCGCGGCCAGCGTGCCGGAGATCCAGGCGTCGTCGGCGCGGCCGGCCGGGACCACCGCGAGCCAGCGGCCGGCGGGTGCGGGGGTGCCCGGTTCGTTCAGCCGGGTCCAGTCGACGCGGTAGCGCCAGGCGTTGACGGTGGAGCGCTCACGTGACCTGGCCCGCCACGCGGACAGCGTGGGCAGGACGTCGCCGAGCGAGGAGCGCGCGCCGTTGGCGCCGACGCCGAGTTCGTCGGCCAGGGACTCCAGGTCCCCGCCCTCGACGAGATTCCAGAACGCCGTGTCCGCGTCCGTACCGCCGCCGCCCGCGCCGCCACTGCCGACGGCACCGGTCCCGGCGAGGGGCCCGGGCTCCGGCCAGTACCGGCGGCGCTGGAAGGCGTAGGTGGGCAGCTCGACCGGGGCGGCCCCGCCGGCGGGGAACGCCGCGCGCCAGTCCACCGCGGTGCCGTGCGTGTACGCCTCGGCGAGGGAGGCCAGGAAGCGCCTGAGGTCGCCCTCGTCCCGGCGCAGGGTGCCGAGCACCACCGCCGAGTCGGCGACGACCCCGGCCACCGACTCCTGGGTCTCCTGGATGGGGGCGGCCAGCACGGGGTGCGGGCTCATCTCGATGAAGACGCGGTGTCCGTCGGCCAGCAGCGCCCGGGTCGCCTCCTCCATCCGTACGGTCCTGCGCAGGTTGGTGTACCAGTACGCGCCGTCGAAGGCGGCGTCCGTCAGCCGGGCGCCGGTCACCGTCGAGTAGAACGGCACGCGCGGGGCCCCCGAGCGGACGGGTGCGAGCAGGCGGGAGAGTTCGTCGCGTACGGCCTCGACGTGCGGGCCGTGCGAGGCGTAGTCCACCGACACCTTGCGGGCGCGCACGCCCCGCTGTTCGCAGTCGGCGAGCAGTTCGTCGAGCGCCCCGGCGTCGCCGGAGACGACGACCGAGGAGGGGCCGTTGACGGCCGCGACCGAGAGCTGTTCGCCCCACGGCTCCAGCAGCGCGGTCACCCGCTCGACCGGTGCGGCCACCGACATCATGCCGCCGAGGCCGGAGAGCCGGGGCAGCACCTGGCTGCGCAGGGCCACGACGGCGGCGGCGTCCTCCAGGGTGAGCGCGCCCGCCACATGGGCGGCGGCGATCTCGCCCTGCGAGTGGCCGACGACCGCGGACGGCTCGACTCCGTACGAGCGCCACAGCGCGGTGAGGGCGACCATCATCGAGAACAGCGCGGGCTGGACGACGTCCACGCGTTCGAGCAGCGCGGGGTCTCCCTCGCCGCCCAGGACATCGTGCGGTGACCAGTCGATGTACGGGGCGAGCGCGTCGGCGCAGGCGTCCACGGCCTCCCGGAACACTTCGGAGCGCGCGAGCAGTTCGCGGCCCATGCCCCACCACTGCGAGCCCTGGCCGGGGAAGACGAACACGGGTCCCGTCGAGCCCTCGCCGACGGTGCCGTGGACGACGCCCGCCGAGCTCCGCGCGGTGGCCAGCGCTTCGAGGGAGTGCAGGAAGTCGCTCCGGCTCCGGCCGAGCAGTACCGCGCGGTGCGTGAGGGCGGAGCGGGTGGTCGCCAGCGACCAGCCCACCCTGGTGGGCGAGAGGGCGGGGTCGGCGTCGGCGAGGGCGAGCAGCCTGGCGGCCTGGTCGCGCAGCGCCTGCTCGGACTTGGCCGAGACCAGCCATGGCACGACGCGCCCGTCCTCGGTCTCGCCGGAGGCCGAAGCCCCGCCGGGCACCAAAGCCTTGCCGGAGACCGGAGCCCCGTCAGCCGTCGCGGTCTCGGTGTCCGCCCCGACCTCGGCCGGGGGCGCCTCTTCGAGCGCGGCCTCGGCCGGCGGCGCCTGTTCCAGGATCAGATGCGCGTTGGTGCCGCTGATCCCGAAGGACGACACGCCCGCGCGCCGCGGCCGGTCGGTGTCCGGCCACGCGGTCCGTCCTGTCAGCAGTTCCACCGCGCCGGAGGACCAGTCGACGTGGGACGACGGGATGTCGGCGTGCAGCGTCCCGGGGAGGACGCCCTCGCGCATGGCCATCACCATCTTGATGACGCCCGCGACTCCGGCGGCGGCCTGCGTGTGACCGATGTTGGACTTCAGCGAGCCGAGCCACAGCGGACGCTCCGGGTCCCGGTCCTGACCGTAGGTGGCCAGCAGCGCCTGCGCCTCGATCGGGTCACCGAGCTTCGTGCCCGTACCGTGCGCCTCCACCGCGTCCACCTCGGCGCCGGTCAGTCCGGCGTTGGCGAGTGCCTGGCGGATGACGCGCTGCTGGGAGGGGCCGTTGGGCGCGGTGAGCCCGTTGGACGCGCCGTCCTGGTTGATCGCCGAGCCGCGTACGACGGCGAGGACGCGGTGGCCGTTGCGCCGGGCGTCCGACAGCCGTTCCATCAGGACGACGCCGACGCCCTCCGCCAGCGTCATCCCGTCGGCGGCATCGGAGAACGGCTTGCAGCGGCCGTCGAGCGCGAGCGCCCGCTGCCTGCTGAAGCCCACGAAGGCGTGCGGGGTGGCCATCACCGCCGCGCCGCCGGCCAGCGCGAGGGAGCTCTCGCCGTCGCGCAGCGACTGGCAGGCCAGATGGATCGCGACGAGCGAGGACGAGCAGGCGGTGTCGACGGTGACGGCGGGGCCCTCGAAGCCGTACAGATAGGACACCCGGCCCGACAGCACACTGGCCGCCGTGCCGGTGACCATGTGTACTTCGGAGCCCTCGGCGCCGTTCTGCACGCGGGTGGAGTAGTCCTGGTAGCTGGCGCCGATGAAGGTGCCGGCGGCGCTGCCCCGCAGTGAGTCCAGATCGATCCCAGCGCGCTCGAAGGCTTCCCAGGAGGTCTCCAGCAGCAGGCGCTGCTGGGGGTCCATCGATACGGCTTCTCGCGGTGAGATGCCGAAGAAGCCGGGGTCGAACTCCGCGGCCTCGTGCAGGAAGCCGCCCCGGGTGGAGTAGGTCCTGCCCTGTCGGTCGGGGTCGGGATCGTAGAGCCCCTGGGCGTCCCAGCCGCGGTCGGCGGGGAACTCGGAGATGACGTCGGCGCCGTCCAGCGCGAGCCGGATCAGTTCCTCGGGGGAGCCGGCGCCGCCGGGGTAGCGGCAGCTCATGCCGATGATGGCGATGGGGTCGGAGTCGTCGTCGGTGGCGGCGGCGGTTCCGCCGGGCGCGGTGCGGGCCACCACGGCCCGCTCCTCGCCGCCCCCCAGGGCGGCGGACTTCAGGAAGCCCGCGAGCGCGACCGCGTTCGGGTAGTCGAAGACCATGGTCGACGGCAGGGTCAGCCCGGTGGCCGCGACGACGCGGTTGCGCAGATCCACGGCGGTGACCGAGTCGAAGCCGATGTCGCGGAAGGCGCGCCGCTCGGGGAAGGACTCGCCTGAGGCGTGGCCCAGGACGGCGGCGGCTTCCGCACGGACCAGGGTGAGGAGCAGTCGTTCCTGTTCGGGGCCCGGCAGTTCACGCAGCCGCGCCGCGAGATCGCCCGTCTCCGGCCGTCCGCCGCTCTGTTCCGCGGTGCCGGTGAGCTGACGCGCGACCTCGGGGACCTCGTCGAAGAGCCGGGTGGGACGGCCGGCGGTGAAGACCGGGTAGTACGTGTCCCAGTCGATGTCCATGAGCCCGATGACGGTCTCGTCGTCGTCCAGGACCGTGCCGAGACCGCTCAACGCGAGCCGCGGGTCGAGATATGCGAGGCCGCTGCGGCGGATGTGGTGCGGGTCGGCCAGCTCGCGTCCGATGTCGTCGGGCCACTTGCCCCAGTGCACCGAGGTGGTACGCAGGCCACGGGCGCGGCGGCTGACGGCCAGCGCGGAGAGATAGGCGTTGCCCGCGACATAGGCGGCGTGGTGGCCGCTCCCCCACATGCCGGCGGTGGACGAGTAGAGGATGAAGTCGTCGAGTTCTTCGCCGTCGAGCAGTTCGTCCAGGTGCTGGGCGCCGGTGACCTTGGCGTGCACGACCTCGGAGAAGGACTCCATCGTGGTCTCGGCCAGGGTGTGGAGTTCGATGACGGCGGCGGTGTGGATGACCGTGCGTACGGTACGGCCCTGGGCCTTGAGGTCCCCGAGGAGCGCGGCGACGGCTTCGCGGTCGGTCACATCGCAGACGACGGCGTCGGCTTCGGTGCCCGACGCGGCGAGTTCCGCGACCAGTTCGGCCGCGCCCGGGGCCTCGATGCCCCGGCGGCTGGCCAGTACCACATGCTCCGCGCCCCGGCCGGCGAGCCAGCGGGCGAGATCGGGGGCGAGGGTGCCCGAGCCGCCGGTGACCAGTGTCGTACCGCAGGGTGTCCAGGTACGGGAGCGGGGCCGGGACGGGTCCTGCCCGTCGGCTCCGGCGCGGACGATACGGCGGGTGAAGACACCCGAGGGGCGGATGGCGAGCTGGTCCTCGTCGCCCAGCGCGCCCGCGAGGGCGCAGATCACGCGCCCGGCCGTGCGCTGGTCGAGCGTCGGTGGCAGATCGATGACGCCGCCCCAGCGCCGGGGGTGTTCGAGCGCGGCGGTCCAGCCGACACCGGCGACCTGGGCCTGTACCGGGTGGGTGAGCGCGTCCGAGCGGCCGGTGGAGACCGCGCCCCGGGTGAGGAACCAGAGGGGTGCCTCGCTTCCGCCGTCGCCCAGGGCCTGGACCAGCGAGACGGTCAGCGCCAGTCCGAGAGCGAGGCCCGGGAAGCGCTCGCCGGGCTCCTCGGCGGCGGCGAGCGTCGAGACGATCCCGGTGAACTCGCCGATTCCGGTGAACTCGCCGATTTCGGCGAGCCGTTCGGCGAGGACCGCGCGGTCCACGCACGGCTCGTCCAGGACCAGCCGGGTCACCTCGGCGCCCGCGGCCCTCAGCAGGGCGACGGTCTCCGCGTCGTCGGTGCCCGCGGCGGAGACGACGAGCCAGCCGCCGGTCAGCGACCGCCGCGGGACCGTGCTCAGCGGCGTCCAGGTCACCCGGTAGCGCCAGGAGTCGACGGTGGAGCGGTCGTTGCGGGACCTGCGCCAGGAGGAGAGCGCGGGCAGGACGGCGGCCACGGAGTTCTCGTCCGTCCGCAGCGCGGTGGTGAGCGCGGGGAGATCTTCCCGCTCCACGGCCGACCAGAACTCGGCGTCCAGCGGGTCGATGGTGTCGGCCCGGTCGAGCACGGCGGGGATGTTCCAGAAACGCTCGTGCTGGAAGGCGTAGGTGGGCAGCTCGACCCGGCGGACATCGGTGCCGGCGAAGAGTGCGGCCCAGTCGACCTCGACCCCGCGTACGAACACCTCGGCGGCGGAGAGCAGGAAGCGCCCGAGCCCGCCCCGGTCACGCCGCAGCGTGCCGGTGGCGACGGCCGGTTCGCCGTGCGCCTCGGTCATGTCCTGGACCGACATGGTCAGTACGGGGTGCGAGCTGACCTCGATGAAGGCGCGGTGTCCGGTCGCCAGCAGATCGCCGACCGCTTCCGCGAACCGCACGGTCCCGCGCAGATTGCGGAACCAGTAGCCCGCGTCCAGCTGTTCGGTGTCCAGCCAGTCACCGGTCACCGTGGAGAAGAACGGGACGTCGCAGGCGCGCGGGGTGACCGGCGCCAGGACGGTGAGGAGTTCGTCACGCAGGTCCTCGACCTGCGCGGAGTGGGAGGCGTAGTCCACCGCGACCCGGCGGACCCGTACGTCCTTCGCCGTCAGCCGCGCCGACAGCTCGTCCAGCGCGCCGGGTTCCCCCGAGACGACGACCGAGTGCGGCCCGTTGACGGCGGCCACCGACACCCGGCCCGACCAGGACTCCAGCAGCCGCTCCACCTCGTCGACCGGCAGGGGGACGGACATCATTCCGCCATGGCCCGCCAAGGTGCGCCGGATCGCCTGGCTGCGCAGCGCGACGACCCGGGCGCCGTCCTCCAGCGAGAGCGCGCCGGCGACCACGGCCGCCGCGATCTCGCCCTGCGAGTGGCCCACGACCGCGGCGGGCTCCACGCCGTGGGAGCGCCAGAGGGCGGCGAGGGAGACCATCACGGCGAAGGACGCGGGCTGCACCACATCGACCCGCTCCAGCGACGGGGCGTCCGGCGCCCCGCGCAGCACGTCCTCAAGCGACCAGTCCACGAACTCGCCGAGGGCGGCGGCGCATTCGCCGACGCGCTGGGCGAAGACCGGTGACTCCGCCAGCAGTCGGGCGCCCATGCCGGCCCACTGCGACCCTTGTCCGGGGAAGACGAACACCGTCTTGCCCTCGACATCGGCCGTGCCCGAGACGAGATCCGTCCAGGACTCGCCGGTGCCCAGGGCCCGTGCTCCGGCGAGGAGTTCGGCGCGGTCCGCGCCGACCACGACCGCGCGGTTCTCGAAGACCGAGCGGGAGCAGAGGAGGGAGTGGGCGATGTCGGCGGGTCGCGGCGACGGGTCGGTCTCCAGCCGGGCCACGAGCGCGCTCGCCTGGTCGCGTACCGCCGCCTCACCGCGACCGGACACGATCCAGGGCACGGCGGGGCCCGCGAAGGGCGCCGGGGCGTTCGCGTCGCCTTCGGTGCGCCCTTCCGACTCCGACTCCGCCTTCGCCTCGGCCGGCGGCTGCTCCAGCAGGGCGTGGGCGTTGGTGCCGCTGATCCCGAACGAGGACACCGCGCACCGGCGTGGCCGTCCCGTCTCCGGCCACTGGACCGCCTCCGTCAGCAGCCGTACCGCGCCCGAGGACCAGTCGACATGGGACGAGGGGGTCCCCGCGTGGAGTGTTCTGGGCAGTACGCCGTTGCGCAGTGCCATCACCATCTTGATGACGCCCGCGACTCCGGCGGCGGCCTGTGTGTGACCGATGTTGGACTTGAGCGAGCCGAGCCACAGCGGACGCTCCGGGTCCCGGTCCTGACCGTAGGTGGCCAGCAGCGCCTGCGCCTCGATCGGGTCACCGAGCCTGGTGCCCGTACCGTGCGCCTCCACCGCGTCCACCTCGGCGCCGGTCAGTCCGGCCGTCGCCAGGGCCTGACGCACCACCCGCTCCTGGGAGGGGCCGTTGGGGGCGGTGAGCCCGTTGGACGCGCCGTCCTGATTGACCGCGGAAGCGCGCAGCACGGCCAGCACCTGGTGCCCGTTGCGCCGGGCGTCGCAGAGGCGTTCCGCGACGAGTACGCCGACCCCTTCGCCCCAGCCCGTACCGTCCGCGTCGTCGGAGAACGCCTTGCACCGTCCGTCGGGGGCCAGTCCGCCCTGTTTGCTGAACTCCACGAAGACGGAGGGTTCGGTGAGTACGGTGACGCCGCCGATGACGGCGAGCGACGACTCGCCGTTGCGCAGCGACTGCGCCGCCACATGCAGGGCGACCAACGAGGACGAGCAGGCGGTGTCGACGGTGATGGCGGGGCCTTCGAGCCCCAGGGTGTAGGCGAGCCGTCCCGAGAGGACACTGGCCGCCGTGCCGGTCAGCGCGTGTCCGTGGAGTTCACCGGCCGCGGCGGCCGAGGGCGCTCCCCAGTGGTAGGCGCCCACGAACACCCCGGCCCGGCTGCCGCGCAGCGCGGTCGGGGCGATCCCGGAGCGCTCCAGGGCCTCCCAGGTCACCTCCAGCAGCAGTCGCTGCTGAGGGTCCATGGCGATGGCCTCGCGCGGGGAGATTCCGAAGAAGTCCGCGTCGAATTCGGCCGCCTCGTAGAGAAAGCCGCCTTCGTGGGTGGCGCTGTTTCCCTCACCGGTGCCGGTGAGCCGGTCGAGATTCCAGCCCCGGTCGGCGGGAAATGCCGATATGGCGTCGCCGCCCGACTCGACGAGTTCCCAGAGTGCCTCCGGGGAACGTACGCCTCCGGGTAGCCGGCAGCTCATTCCGACGATGGCGATGGGCTCATTGTTCTTGAGTTCCAGTTCGCCGATGCGCTGTCGCGCGCGGCGGAGATCGGAAGTGACCCGCCTCAAGTAGTCGACGACTTTGTCCTGCTGATCTTCTGGCACCGGTCCGTCCTCATCATCGGGTCGCGAACGAAAGCAACAATTCCCTATGTGGTTTCGAACTCTTCATCGATGATGTCGAGCAGTCTGTCGACCGACACCGTCTCGATGTCCTCGCCCGGAGCGCGCGGCGCGGGGGGCGTGGATTGTCGAAGGGTGGAGATGATTTTCTCCAGGCGGTCGGCGATCACCTGGCGTTGCGAACCCTCCGACGACACCGCGTGGATGACGGTCTCGAATCTGGTGAGTTCGTCGTCCGCCGATCCCGTCGCCCGGTCGGCGGGCGCGGTGAGGACCGCCGCGAGATGGTCGGCGATCCGTACGGGCGTCGGGAAGTTGAAGACGAGCGTGCTGGGCAGCGCCCGGCCGGTCAGTGCGCCGAGCCGGTCGCAGAGCTCGACGCCCGCGAGCGAGTCGAAGCCCATCTCCTTGAAGGCGTGCCGGGCACCGATGGCGTCCGCGCCGCTGTGGCCGAGGACCGCGGCGGCCTCGGTCCGCACGAGATCGAGCAGATACCGCGTCCGCTTGGCCTCGGGCATCTTCTCCAACCGCTTGACCAGGGTGGGGACATCGCCGTCCCGTACGCCGGGCCTGGCGGCGGGCGGCCGGGTGGTGCGGGTGGCGAAGGACCGCGTACGGGCTCCGTTCCGGGGCACCGCCCGGGTGGGCAGCGACTCCTCGGCGGTCAGCGGGCGTACGCGCAGCGTCTCGACCGTGAGCACCGGGGCCCCGGAGAAGTCCGCCGCCATCAGCTCCAGCACAGCGCCGTCGCCGTCGTCGACACCGCCGTCGCCGCGCGGGGTGAGCCGGACACGCAGCGCGCGGGCCCCGAAGGCGTGCAGGGACACGCCACGCCAGCGGTCGGGCAGACTGCCCTCGGCCGTCATGGCGGCGTGCCGTGCGGCGTCCAGCAGGGCGGGGTGCAGTCCGTACGCCTCCGCGTCGGCCACCTCGGCGGGCAGGGCGACCTCGGCGAAGGTCTCGGCGCCGCGCCGCCACAGCGCCCGCAGGCCCTGGAACACCGGGCCGTAGTCGAAGCCGCGGTCGGCGAGGTGTTCGTAGTGGTCCGCCAGGTCCACCGGCTCGGCGCCCGCGGGTGGCCAGGCCCCCGTACCGAAACCGAGGTCGGCGGCGGTACGCGGCTCGCCGGGGACGGGGGTCAGGACGCCGGTCGCGTGCCGGGTCCATGGCGCGTGGACGGCGCCCTCCGGCCTGGAGTGGACGGTGACGGTGCGCCAGCCGATGCCGTCCGCCGTGCTCAGGCGTACCTGTACCCGTACGGCGCCGTGCTCGGGCAGGACGAGCGGTTCGGTGAGGGTCAGTTCCTCTATCCGGTCGCAGCCCGCCTCGTCACCGGCCCGGATCGCCAGCTCCAGCAGGGCGGTTCCCGGCAGCGTGATCCGTCCGGCGATCGCGTGCTGGGCCAGCCAGGGGTGGGTACGGGTGGAGAGCCGTCCGGTGAACACCAGGCCCTCGCCGCCCGCGAGTTCCAGGGTGACGCCGAGCAGGGGATGTCCGGTGGCGCCCGCGCCCTGGCCGGCCGCGTCGGCCGGTGGCGGGGCCGGCCAGAAACGCTCGCGCTGGAAGGCGTAGGTGGGCAGATCGACCCGGCGGGCGGGCGTGTCCGCGAAGAAGGCCCCCCAGTCGACCGGGACTCCGGCGGTGTGCAGCCGGCCCAGCGTGGCGACGAGGGCGGCTTCCTCCGTACGGTCCTCGCGCAGCGCGGGTACGACGGTCATGGGCCGGGCGGCCTCGCCGAGGCTGTCCTTGGCCATCGCGCAGAGCACGCTTCCGGGACCCAGCTCCAGCAGGACGTCCACGTTCTCCGCGCCCAGCGCCCTGACGCCGTCGGCGAAGCGCACGGGCTCGCGTACATGCCGCACCCAGTAGTCCGGCGTGCGCAGCCGCGCGTCGGCCGGCTCGCCGGTGAGGTTCGAGACGACCGGTACGGCCGGCTCGTGGAAGGTGAGTGTGTCCACGACGCGCCGGAAGTCCGTGAGCATCGGGTCCATCAGCGGCGAGTGGAAGGCGTGCGACACCGACAGCCGGTTCGTCCTGCGCCCGAGGGCGGTGACGTGTCCGGCGATCTCCAGGACCGCGCTCTCCTCGCCCGCGACGACGACGGACGCGGGCCCGTTGACGGCGGCGATGGCGACCCGGTCGGCGCGGCCCGCGAGCAGCGGCAGGATCTCGTCCTCGGCGGCCTGTACGGCGATCATGGCGCCGCCCGTGGGCAGCGCCTGCATCAGCGCGGCGCGCGCGGCGACCAGCCGGCAGGCGTCGGCCAGCGAGAACACCCCGGCCACATGGGCGGCGGTGATCTCGCCGATCGAGTGGCCGCCGACCACGGCGGGGCGCACGCCCAGGGACTCCACCAGCCGGAACAGCGCCGTCTCGATGGCGAACAGCGCGGGCTGGGTCCAGCAGGTGAGGTGCAGGGTCTCCGGGTCGTCGCCCCACATGACCGTGCGCAGCGGCCGGCCGAGATGTCCGTCCAGCTCGGTCAGCACCTCGTCGAGGGCGCGGGCGAAGACGGGGAAGCGCGCGTACAGTTCGCGCCCCATGCCCAGGCGCTGGCTGCCCTGACCGGGGAAGAGGATCGCGGTGGTGCCGTCGCCCGCCTCGCCGCGGGCGGCCTCCGTGACGCCCCGGCCGTCCGCGAGCAGCACGGCTCGGTGCCGCAGCGCGGCCCGGCCGGTCGCCAGGGAGTAGCCGATGTCGGCCGGCGCGACGCCGGGGGTGTCGGCCACGTACTGTGTGAGCCTGGCCAGTTGGTCCTTCAGCGCGGCTTCGGTCCTGCCCGAGACCGGCCAGGGCACCACGGCGGGCGCGGTGTCCGGGACGCAGGCGGCCTGGGCCGGTTCGTCCGCGTCCGGGGCCTCTTCGACGATCAGATGCGCGTTGGTACCGCTGATCCCGAACGACGACACGCCCGCGCGCCGGGGCCGGCCGGCCGCGGGCCACGGGACCGGCTCGGTCAGCAGCTCGATGGCGCCGTCCGCCCAGTCCACCTGAGAGGTCGGCTTGTTCACATGGAGGGTGCGCGGCATCAGTCCGTGCCGCATGGCCATCACCGTCTTGATGAGGCCCGCGACCCCGGCCGCGGCCTGGGCGTGCCCGATGTTCGACTTGAGGGAGCCGAGCCGCAGCGGACGTCCGGGGGCACGGTCGCGGCCGTAGGTGGCGAGCAGCGCCTGTGCCTCGATCGGGTCGCCCAGCCTCGTACCGGTGCCGTGTGCCTCGACCAGATCGACATCGGCTCCGGTGAGGCCCGCGTCGGCCAGCGCCCGGCGGATGACGTCCTCCTGTGCCCGGCCGCTCGGGGAGGTCAGTCCGTTGGACGCGCCGTCCTGGTTGGTGGCGCTGCCGCGGATGACGGCGAGTACGGGGTGCCCCTGGGCGCGGGCGTCGGAGAGGCGTTCCAGTACGACGATGCCGACGCCCTCGGCCCAGGCGGTGCCGTCCGCGTCGTCGGAGAACACCTTGCAGCGTCCGTCGGGGGCCAGCCCGCCCTGCCGTGAGTAGCCGACGAAGCCGACCGGGGTGGACATCACGGTGACGCCGCCGGCCAGCGCCATCGCGCACTCCCCCGCGCGCAGGGAGCGCGCCGCCCAGTGCAGGGCGACCAGCGAGGAGGAGGAAGCGGTGTCGACGGTGACCGCCGGCCCTTCGAGACCGAGGGTGTAGGCGAGCCGTCCTGACGCGACGCTCGGGGAGAGTCCGGTCATGGCGTGGCCCGCCAGGTCGTCCCCTGACCGCTGGGTGACGGTGGCGTAGTCCTGGCCGTTGGTGCCGACGAACACACCGGTGCGGCTGCCGCGCAGCGCGTGCGGGTCGATCCCGGCCCGTTCGACGGCCTCCCAGGAGGTTTCGAGCACCAGCCGCTGCTGCGGGTCCGTGGACACCGCCTCGCGGGGTGACATGCCGAAGAATCCGGCGTCGAAGTCGACCGCGTCGTACAGGAATCCGCCGTGGCGGGTCACACTGCGGCCCGGTCCCTCGCCGGCCAGCGCGTCCAGGTCCCAGCCGCGGTCCGCCGGGAAGCCGGAGATCGCGTCACGGCCCGTGCGGACCAGCTCCCACAGCTCCTCGGGGGAGCGCACGCCGCCAGGACAGCGGCATGCCATCCCGACGACCACTACCGGGTCTTCGTCGGCTCCGATCGTCATGACGTTGCACACCCCTAGGGAAAGTCGGGCCTCGGACACCTCTCCGTGCCGGATCGTATGGGCGTCAACGCTGTACTTTTCCCTAAGGAATTCAGCGGCCCCCGGCGGAAGACTAGGGATTCTCCGGAGCGTGGCGTGAGACCAAGTAACTGTTCCGCTTCCTCGCGCGGCGCGGCCACCCGGCGACCGGCCGTGTGGGTACCTGTGGCACCGAACGCTCCGGCTGCCACTTCCGAAGGGTGTTGTCCATGAGCTCGATTCGGCGGCCGATCCTGTTCGTCAGCTATGCCGAAAGCGGTCTTCTCAACCCGCTGCTCGTACTGGCGGAGGAATTGTCCCGCCGCGGGGTGGAGGATCTGTGGTTCGCGACCGACGAAAAGGGTCGCTCCGATATCGGGGCGGCCAAAGCGGGAACGCCCGTGGAGTTCGCGTCACTGGGCGATGTGGTGTCCGAGATGTCGGCCGTCACCTGGGACGACGAGACGTATCGGGAGGTGACCCAGCGTTCGCGGTTCAAGGCGCATCGCGCGGTCATCAGGCATTCCTTCGCCCCGGAGTCCCGGGTGGAGAAGTACAAGCGCCTCGAAGCCGTCGTCGATGAGGTGAAGCCGGCTCTGATGGTCATCGAGTCGATGTGCCAGTTCGGGCACGAGCTGGCCATCACGAAGAAGATCCCCTTCGTGCTCGGCGTGCCGTTCGTGCCGAGCAATGTGCTCACCTCGCATGTGCCGTTCGCCAAGTCCTACACCCCGGGCGGCTTCCCGGTGCCGCACTCGGGGCTGCCGCTGGACATGACGTTCGCGCAGCGGGTGGAGAACCAGTTCTTCCGGCTGCGGACGCTGGGGATGTTCATGACGTCCTCGATGCGCAAGGTGGTCGAGGAGGACAACCGGATCCGCGAGGAGCTGGGGATCGCGCCCGAGGCACGTCAGATGATGGCCAGGATCGACCATGCGGAGATGGTGCTCTGCTACTCGGTGCCCGAGCTGGACTACCCGTTCCCGATGCCGGAGAAGATGCGGCTGGTCGGCGCGATGGTGCCGCCGCTGCCGCAGGCGCCGGACGACGACGGTCTCTCCGGGTGGCTCGACGCGCAGGAGTCCGTGGTCTACATGGGGTTCGGCACGATCACCCGGCTGACCGGGGAGCAGGTCGGGGCGCTGGTGGATGTGACGCGACGGCTGGCGAGCAAGCGCGCGGCGGTGCTGTGGAAACTGCCCAAGGAGCAGCAGGAGTTGCTGCCGCCTCGGGACGAACTGCCCGCCAATCTGCGGATCGAGAGCTGGGTCCCGTCCCAGCTGGATGTGCTGGCCCATCCGAAGGTCAAGGTCTTCTTCACCCATGCCGGCGGCAACGGCTATCACGAGGGGCTGTACTTCGGTAAGCCGCTGGTGGTGCGTCCGCTCTGGGTCGACTGCGACGACCAGGCGGTCCGCGGCCAGGACTTCGGGGTCAGTCTGACCCTCGACCGTCCGGAGACCGTCGATCCGGACGACGTGTTCGACAAGCTCACCCGGGTGCTCGACGACGGCGCGTTCCGTGAGCGCGCCGAGCACTTCGCTGAGTTGCTGCGTGCCGCGGGCGGCCGGTCCGCTGCCGCGGATCTGATTCTGGGCCTGCCGGCCCTCAGCGAGCCCGCTCCCGCCACCGCTCCGGCTGCCGCCACCGACTGAAGGAGGCATTCCATGTCATACACCCATCCTGTGTCCAGGCCCTGGCTCGGCGGGCGTGAGCTCGACTATGTGACGGACGCCGTCAGTGACGGCTGGATCTCCTCGCAGGGGCCGTATGTCGCCAGGTTCGAGAGCGAGTTCGCCGGCTACCACGGCACCGCGCACGGCGTCGCCTGCTCGTCCGGTACGACGGCGCTCACGCTGGCCCTGCGCGCCCTCGGTGTCGGCCCCGGCGACGAGGTGATCGTCCCCGAGTTCACGATGATCGCGACGGCGTGGGCGGTGACCTACACCGGTGCCACGCCCGTCTTCGTGGACTGCGGGGACGATCTCAATATCGATGTCTCGCTCATCGAGGAGAAGATCACCCCCCGCACCAAGGTGATCATGCCGGTGCACATCTACGGCCGCCGGTGCGACATGGACCGGATCATGGAACTGGCCCATGAGTACAACCTGCGGGTGGTGGAGGACTCCGCCGAGGCGCACGGCGTACGGCCGGTGGGCGACATCGCCTGTTTCTCGCTCTTCGCCAACAAGATCATCACCGCCGGTGAGGGAGGTATCTGCCTCACCGACGACAAGCGTCTCGCCGATCAGATGGCGCATCTGCGGGCGATGGCCTTCACCAAGGACCACAGCTTCCTGCACAAGAAGCTGGCCTACAACTTCCGTATGACGAGCATGCAGGCGGCCGTCGCCCTGGCGCAGACCGAGCGGCTCGACACGATCCTGGAGACCCGCCGGAAGATCGAGCGGCGCTACGACGAGGGCCTGAGCGGTATCGACGGGATCACGCTGATGCCGCCGCGCGATGTGCTGTGGATGTACGACCTGCGCGCCGAACGCCGCGAGGAGCTGCGGGACTTCCTCGCCGACGAGGGCATCGAGACACGGGTCTTCTTCAAGCCGATGAGCCGGCAGCCCGGCTATCTCCACCCCGACTGGCCCTCGCTGAAGGCCAGCCGCTTCAGCGAGGACGGCTTCTACCTCCCGACCCACACCGGGCTGACCGAGGAGGACCAGGAGTTCATCACGGGCACGATCCGCAAGTTCTACGGCGCCTAGGCCCAGGGGAATCGAGAAGATGACGACTACCGACAGGTGCCCGGTCGCCTTCCCGCTGCGGCGGCCCGGCCAGTCCTTTCCGCCGCCGGAGTACCGGGACTTCCGCGAACAGGACGGGCTGGTGCGCACGACGCTGCCCTCCGGCGTCCAGGTGTGGCTGGTGACCCGGCACGAAGACGTGCGTACGGTCCTCACCGATCCGCGGATCAGCTCCAATCCCTCGCATCCCGGTTTCCCCAGGGCGGCGAAGACCGGCGGTGTCCCGTCCCAGGACGAGGTGCCCGGCTGGTTCGTGGCGCTGGACCCGCCGGAGCACGGACGGTTCCGCAAGACGCTGATCCCCGAGTTCACCGTCCGCAAGGTCAGGGAGATGCGGCCGGCCATCCAGCAGATCGTCGACGAGCGTATCGACGCCATGCTCGCGGCGGGGAACACCGCCGATCTGATCGCGGACTTCGCGCTGTCCGTGCCGTCCCTGGTGATCTCCAGTCTGCTCGGGGTGCCCAACGCCGACCGGGACTTCTTCGAGACCAAGACCCGGGTGCTGGTGACGCTCACCTCCACGGACGAGCAGCGGCAGGCGGCGTCCATGGCGCTGCTGCGCTATCTCAACCGGCTGATCACCATCAAGCAGAAGCGGCCGGGCAACGATCTGATCAGTCAGCTGCTGGCCGAGGGGACGCTGAGCAAGCAGGAGCTGTCCGGTGTGTCCATGCTGCTGCTGATCGCCGGGCACGAGACGACGGCGAACAACATCGGACTCGGTGTGGTCACGCTGCTGTCCAACCCGCGGTGGATCGGTGACGAGCGGGCGGTGGAGGAACTGCTGCGCTACTACTCGGTCGCCGACCTGGTCGCCTTCCGGGTGGCCGTCGAGGACGTCGAGATCGGCGGACAGCTCATCAGGGCGGGCGAGGGCATCATCCCGCTGGTCGCCGCGGCCAACCACGACGGGACCGTCTTCGACCGCCCCAACGAGTTCGACCCGAGCAGGTCCGCCCGTTCGCATGTGGCGTTCGGATACGGAGTGCACCAGTGCCTCGGCCAGAACCTGGTCCGGGTCGAGATGGACATCGCCTACCGGACGCTGTTCGAGCGGATCCCGGCCCTGGAACTGGCCGTGCCGGTGGAGGAGCTGCCGCTCAAGTACGACGGGGTGCTGTACGGGCTGCACGCGCTGCCCGTGCGCTGGTAGACCGGCGCCCCCGGCGAGGACACACGTACGACCGCAGGCAACCGACGGAGGAATGATGGTGCGCATCAGCGTGGACACCGAACGCTGTGTGGGAGCGGGGCAGTGCGTCCTGTCGGCTCCCGATGTCTTCGACCAGGACGACTCCGGGATCGTCCTGGTCCTGGCGGAACCGGGGGACGAGCCGGGGCGGGAGGCCGCGCGGCAGGCGGGGCTGATCTGCCCGTCCCAGGCGATCACCGTGCGGGAGAGCTGAGCGGCGGACCGAGGCGTCGCTCACAACGGGCTCTGCCCCCACCGTCGGTGGGGGCAGAGCCCGTTGGCCGTCCTGTCCGCCCGGACCGGCGGTGCTACCAGGTGACCGGCAGTTCGGTGAGGCCGGCCGTGAGCCGGCCGCCCAGCACCTGGAGTTCCTCGACCGGGAGCGCGAGGCGCAGCTCGGGCAGGCGGGTGAAAAGCAGGGTATACGCCGTCTTCAGCTGCGTACGGGCCAGCGGGGCGCCGATGCAGTGCCACATCCCGTGACCGAACGTCAGATGCGGGTTGGGCGAACGGGTGATGTCGAAGAGTTCGGGGTCGTCGAAGACCTGGGTGTCGAAGTTGGAGAGGGTGAAGTCGAGCAGAACCAGATCGCCGAAGCGGATGGTGACCCCGCCGATCGTGACGTCCTCGGTGGCGTACCGCGGCAGCACCGAGCCGCCCGCCTTCGCCGAGCGCAGGATCTCCTCCACCGCGCCCGACATCAGCTTCGGGTCCCCCAGCGCCGCGTCGCGCTGCTCGGGGTGGAGGGTGAACAGCACCACCCCGAGATCGATATGGCTGGCCACGGCCTCCAGACCGGCGAAGAGCACACCGGCCGCGATCGGCCCGATGCGCTCGTCCGACGGCTCGTTCGCGCACAGCCGGGAGATCACATCGTCGCCGGGTCGGGCCCGCTTGCGGCCCGCCAGCCCCACCAGATAGCCGAACAGGTCCTGTTGCCCGTCCTGGACGGTGTTCGGGTCGTCCAGACCGCCCATCCGGGACAGCAGGGTGACGAGCAGAGCCCGGTCCTCGGCGGGCACACCGATGAGTTCACCGAGCACGGACAGCGAGAACGGCAGGGAGAACCCGCCGTGCAGATCGGCGGGCGGCCCCTGGGCGGTGAAGCTCTCCAGCAGACCTTCCGCGATGGCCTCGACCTTCGGCATCAGATTGAGCACGCGCCGGGCCGAGAAGTTCGGGGTGAGCATCGCGCGGGTCTCGGTGTGCAGCTTCCGCGCCAGCTCGGCGTCGTCGGTGACGAGCATGTCCAGGAACGGGTTGTGGACATAGCGGGGGGCGTTCGCCGGATCGGGGTGGGCGCGGGCCAGCCGCTCGTCACGGAGCAGTTCCTTGAGTTCGGCGTGGCGGGTCACCAGCCATCCCTCGTCGCCGGCGGGGGTGCGCACCTTGCAGACGGGGCTCCGGGTCTGGAGCTCGCGCAGCAGCGGGCTCAGCCGCAGCACGGTCGGCGGTACGCCCTTGAGCGACGGCGGCTCGTGGGATGTGGTCATGGGCGGGTCTCTCCTCTGGACGGTCGGACGGTGGTGCGCGGGTGCCGTTGCGCGTGGGGCCCGCTCGCTGGGGGACGGGAGGGGGCCGGGCGGGGCCGGGCCGTACGGCCGCCGTCCCGCCCGGCCCCGCCCGGGTTCAGGCCTCGCCGGCGGGCAGGCCGCCCAGCCACTCCTCGATCGTTCGCGCCGTCAGCGCGGAGTGCTCCTTGGCGAGGGACAGATGGTTGGCCTGAATCTCACGGATGTCGTCCGCGGGGACGCCGTCGGTGTCGAACAGGAAGCCGTCCAGCGACTCCACGCACCGGACCAGCATCGTCGGCGCGGTGGTGGGCACCGTCTCGATGTCGGTCATCGCCATGAACCAGTGCGCCATCGCGGAGAGCCTGGCGCTGTTCAGTGTCACCGACGGCGAGTCGATGTCGGCCAGGTAGTACCGGGTGGTCCTGTCGAGGTCCTTGCCCTCGCCCGGCTGGTACCTGATGCTCGCGGTGTCCAGCAGGATCACCGCTTCGGGCCGGATGCCCCAGGTCGCCTCCAGTACGCCCGCGGCGAGATAGGCGAGGGAGCCGCCGGTCGAGTGGCCCACCAGGACGAAGGGTTCGCCGTCGCTGGCGTGCAGGGCGCTCTCCGCGACGATACGGGCCGCCGCCTCGCTCGTGGCCGGCAGCAGCTCACCGGGGGCGAACCCCATGAGCGGCAGGGCGGAGACATGCCGCTTGCCGCGGAAGTGCGCCGCGATGCGGGCGTACTGGTGTACGCCGCCGGTGGCGCCCGGGGCGCTGACGAAGACCAGCCGGGGGCTGCTCGGACCGTCCGCGAGGACGACGGGAGCCGACAGCTCCGCCAGGTCGGCGGGGGTCTCGAAGGTCGGCCGAGTATTGGCGACGGCCTTGAGCATGCGCATGCCCTCGACCATCTTTCCGGCCTGTACCGCCGCGTAGAACAGGCCCTCCAGTGTCTCTTCCGGGTTCTGGGTGCCGCGCGCGGCGGCGGGGGCGGCGGTGCCCGGGGTACCGGGGGCGAGCTGCCCGGCCAGCTCCCCGTGGAGCCGGCGGGCGAGCTTCACCGGGGTCGCGTTGTCGAAGACCACCGAGCTGGGCAGCCGCAGCCCGAGGGCCTCGGCGAGCTGATTGCGCAGCCCGACGGAGACGAGCGAGTCGAACCCCAGCTCCAGGAAGCCGCGTTCGGGGTCGACACCGCTCGGGTCGGGGTGGCCGAGGAGCGCGGCGGAGTAACCCACCACCAGCTCGGTGAGCAGACTCTCCTGCTCCGGTGCGGCCAGGTGCCGCAGCCGCTCGCGCAGGGTGACCGGCGAGCGGTCGGCCGCGGCGGCGGTGCGGCGGGTACGGGGCACCAGCTCCCGCCAGAGCGCCGGCAGGGCCTGCTGCTCCTGGAGTCCGGCGACATTGATCCGGGTCGCCACCACCGTGGCCCGGTCCCGGGCGAGCGCGGCGTCGAACAGCTCAAGTCCCCGCTCGATGGCCAGCGGCGGCATACCGCCCCGGGCCATCCGCGCCAGATCGGCGGTGCTGACATGGCTGGTCATACCGCTGCCCCGGCCCCAGGGGCCCCAGGCGAGGGAGAGCGCGGGCAACCCCCGGCTCGTGCGGTGCCGGGCGAGTGCGTCCAGATAGGCGTTGGCCGCGGCGTAGTTGCCCTGGCCGGGGCTGCCCAGCACACCGGAGACGGAGGAGTACAGCACGAAGGCGGCCAGATCGAGATCGCGGGTGGCCTCGTGCAGATACCAGGCGGCGTCCGCCTTCGGCCGCAGTACGCGCTCCAGCAGCCGCGGCGTCAGTGAGCCGGTGAGCGCGTCGCCCAGCACACCGGCGGTGTGCACGACGGCGGTCAGCGGATGTCCGGCCGGTACGGCGGCGAGCAGCGCGGTCACCGCCTCCCGGTCGCCCAGGTCGCAGGAGACCACGCGGACCTCGGCGCCCCGCTCGGCCAGGTCGCCGAGCAGTTCCGGCACGCCCGGGGCGTCCTGGCCGCTCCTGCTGGCCAGCAGGAGATGCCGTACGCCGTGTTCGGCGACCAGATGGCGCGCCAGTTCCTTGCCGAGGCCGCCGGTTCCGCCGGTGATCAGTACGGTGCCCTCGGGGTCCCAGGGGCGTGCCGCGCCGCCGGCCGAGGAGGTCTCGTCGCTCTCGGGCAGCCGGGTGAGCCGGCCGGCCCTGACCGTGTGGGAGCGCACGACCAACTGCTGTTCGTCGAGGCCGAGCAGACCGGGCAGGACCCCCGCGGACAGGAACGTGTCGTCCATGTCGACCAGCAGGAAGCTGCCGGGGTTCTCGGTCTGCGCGGACCGTACGAGGCCCCAGACGGCGGCGGCGGCCACGTCCTTGACGTCCTCGCCGTCGACGGCGACGGCGCCCCGGGTGACGAAGACCAGCCGTGAGCCGGCCAGCGCCGGTTCGTTCAGCCACTCCTGGAGGAGGCCGAGGACGAGGGTGGTCAGGGCGCGCACCGACTCGGGTCCTGGCATCGCCGGGTCGCCGACCGCGGGCACCAGGAAGACGTCCGGGGCGACACCGCTGTCGCCGACCGCGCCGGTCAGGGACTCCGCGTAGCCGCTGACGATCTCGTCGGCGCGGTGCATCGCGTAGCCCAGGTCGAGTTCGTCGACGCCGACGACCGCCCAGCGGGTGCCGGTGGCGGCCACCGGCTCGGGCACGGACACCCAGTCGAGCGTGAGGAGCGCGCCCCGCTCGGTGCCGCCGCCCGTCGGCGCGGCCTGCCGGGGCTCGCCGGAGGGCGGGCCGAGCACCAGCGAATCGACGGAGAGCACCGCGGCGCCCGTCGTGTCGACCGCGCTCAGCGCCACCTCGTCGGGGCCGGTCGCGGTGATCCGGACACGCAGGGCGCGGGCCGCCGCGGCGTGCAGGGTCAGCCCGTTCCAGGACACCGGGACGACGGCGGGCGCGCCGTCGGGGTCGAGGAAGCACGCCGCGCGCGCGGCGGCGTCCAGCAGCGCCGGGTGGATGCCGTACGCGCCGGCGTCCTCGGCCGCCGGGGGCAGCGCCACCTCGGCGTAGACCTCGCCGTCGCGCCGCCAGACGCCCGACAGGCCCTGGAACACGGGCCCGTGGGCGAGGCCGGCGCCGGTGAGCCGTTCGTACAGTCCCGCCAGGGCGACCGGCTTGGCGTCGCGCGGCGGCCAGACGGTGGTGTCGAATCCGCCGGTTCCCTCGGCCCGCGCGGTCTGCCCGGCCGCCGCCAGCACGCCTCGGGCGTGCGGTGTCCATCCGTCCGTGTCGCGGTCGGCGGGGCGGGAGTGCACCGTCAGCGCCCGGTTGCCCGCGTCGTCCGGTGCGCCCACCCGTACCTGCACGGTGACCGCGTCGCGACCGGTCAGTACGAGAGGGGCGGACAGCGTCAGTTCCGTGACGCGGTGCCGGCCCGCCTGGTCGCCCGCCCGGATCGCCAGCTCCGCGAAGGCGGCGCCTGGCAGCACGATCCGGCCGGAGATCCGGTGGTCGGCGAGCCAGGGATGCGACCGCGCCGACAGCCTGCCGGTCAGCACGATCTCGTCCGACCCGGCGATCGTGACCGCCGCGCCGAGCAGCGGATGCCCGGCGGCGACCAGACCCAGACCCGAGGCGTCGCCGGCGACCGCGCGGGCCGTGGGCCAGTACCGCTCGCGCTGGAAGGCGTACGTCGGCAGCTCCACCCGGCGGGCGCCCGTACCGGCGAACAGTCCGGCCCAGTCCACCGCGACACCGCGGGCGTACAGCCCGGCGAGCGCGGTGACGGCCGTGATCTCCTCGGACCGGCCCTTTCGCAGGACCGGCAGCGCCGTCACGGCCGGGTCCTGGACGGACTCCGGCACGAGGGCGCTGAGCACGGCGTCCGGGCCCAGTTCCAGGAAGGTCCGTACGCCGCGCCCGGCGAGCGTGCGCACCCCGTCGGCGAACCGCACGGGCTCGCGGACATGGCGCACCCAGTAGCCGGGGTCGGTGAGTTCGGCCGTGGTGGCCACCTCGCCGGTCAGGTTGGAGACGACCGGCAGGGACGGCTCTTGGAAGGCCAGGCCCGCCACGACCGCGCGGAACGCGTCGAGCATGGGCTCCATCAGTGGCGAGTGGAACGCGTTACTGACGGCGAGCCGGGTGGTCTTGCGTCCCTCGGCCGCCAGCCGGGCGGCGAGGTCGAGCACCGCGGTCTCGTCGCCCGAGACGACCACCGCGTCGGGGCCGTTGACCGCGGCGACGGACATCCGACCGGTCAGCAACGGCGTGATCTCGTCCTCGGTGGCCCGTACGGCGACCATCGCGCCACCGGCGGGCAGCGCCCGCATCAGCCGGGCCCGCGCGGCGACCAGCCGGCAGGCGTCCTCCAGCGAGAACACCCCGGCCACATGCGCGGCCGTGATCTCGCCGACGGAGTGCCCGGCGAGGAAGTCCGGCGTGACGCCCCAGGAGGCGATCAGCCGGTACAGCGCCACCTCGACGGCGAACAGCGCGGGCTGGGTGAACCCCGTGTCGTTCAGCGCCGCCGGGTCGTCGCCCCAGATCACCTCGCGCAGCGGACGGTCCAACTCCCCGTCCAGCTGGGCCAGTACGGCGTCCAGGGCGGCCGCGAAGACGGGGAAGCGCGCGTACAGCTCGCGGCCCGTCCCGAGGCGCTGCGAGCCCTGGCCGGAGAAGAGCACGGCGAGCGCGCCCTTGCCGCGGACCCCGCGCGCCACCTCGACGGGCGCCCCGTCCTCGGTGCCCGCGGTGGCCAGCAGTACCGAGCGGTGCTCGAACGCCGTGCGGGTGGTGGCGAGCGAGAAGCCGAGGTCGAGCGGGTCGGCGCCGCGCGTGTGCGCGAAGGCGCGGATCCGGTCCAGCTGGGCGTCGAGCGCGGCGCCGCCGCGGCCCGAAACCGGCCAGGGCACGGCCTTCGGCACGACGGGCGGCGCGGGCGTGGTCGCGGACGTGGGCGCGGGCGCGGTCCCGTCCGTAGTCCCGGCCTCGGTCTCGGCCCCGGCGGGCGGCGCCTGCTCGATGAGCACATGCGCGTTGGTGCCGCTGATGCCGAACGACGACACCCCGGCGCGGCGCACCCGGTCGCCCGCCGGCCACGGCACCGGCTCGGTCAGCAGCCGTACGTCACCTGCCGTCCAGTCCACATGCGAGGAGGGCGCGTCCACGTGCAGCGTCCGGGGCAGCATGCCGTTGCGGAGCGCGAGCACGATCTTCATCACGCCCGCGACACCGGCCGCCGCCTGGGTGTGACCGATGTTCGACTTGACCGTGCCGAGCCACAGCGGACGGTCCGGCTCGCGGCCCTGGCCGTAGGTGGCGAGCAGGGCGCCCGCCTCGATCGGATCGCCCAGCGTCGTGCCCGTACCGTGCGCCTCGACCACGTCCACGTCGGACGGGGAGAGTCCGGCCCCGGCCAGCGCCTGGCGGATCACCCTTTGCTGGGAGGGGCCGTTGGGCGCGCTCAGACCGTTCGACGCGCCGTCCTGGTTGACCGCGCTGCCGCGCAGCACCGCGAGGACGGGGTGTCCGTTGCGCTGGGCGTCGGACAGCCGCTCGACGACCAGCAGACCCGCGCCCTCGGACCAGGCGGTGCCGTCCGCCGCGTCGGAGAAGGCCTTGCAGCGCCCGTCGGCGGCCAGTCCGCCCTGGACGCTGAACCCGGCGAAGCCGGCGGACGTCGCCATCACGGTCACCCCGCCGGCCAGCGCCAGCGAGCATTCGCCGTCGCGCAGGGCCTGCGCGGCGAGATGCAGGGTCACCAGTGAGGACGAGCACGCGGTGTCGAGCGTGACCGCGGGGCCTTCGAGTCCGAGGACGAAGGAGAGCCGGCCGGACATCACGCTCGCCGCGAGGCCATTGCCCGCGTAACCGCCCATGTCGTCGCGCGCGGCGAGCACGAGATGCGCGTAGTCCTGGGAGTTGGTGCCGACGAACACGCCGGTCCTGCTGCCGCGCAGGGTGGCCGGGTCGATGCCGGAGCGCTCGATGGCCTCCCAGGCCACCTCAAGGAGCAATCGCTGCTGCGGGTCCATGGCAAGGGCCTCGCGCGGCGAGATGTCGAAGAATCCCGGGTCGAAGCACGGCGCGTCGTGGACGAAGCCGCCTTCCTGGGTGGCGCTGCGTCCCTCGCCGTCCCCGGCGAGCACATCCAGGTCCCAGCCGCGGTCGTCGGGGAATCCGGAGAGGGCGCCGCGGCCGTCGGCGAGCAGTTCCCACAGCTCCTCGGGAGAGCGGACCCCGCCGGGGAACCTGCATCCCATCCCGACGATCGCCACCGGTTCGTGACGGCCGGATTCGGCCTCTTCGAGTCGTCGGCGGGTCTGGTGCAGATCCGCCGTGACCCACTTCAGGTATTCGACGAGTTTCTGTTCGTCCGGCATCGTCCGTGAACCTTCCTCAGATGTGTCGCGTGCGAAGGGAGTGGGCCCCTGTCAGGAATCCGTCGACCTGCCGAGTTCGTTGTCGATGAAGGCGAGGATCTCGTCGGTGCTCGCGGCCTCGATCCGTTCGGTGACCACGGCCGCGCCGGTCTCCTGGGCGGCTTTGTCCCAGCGCGCGAGGAGCCGGTGCAGCCGTCCGGCGACGCCGGACCTGGTGACCTCGTCGAGTTCGCCGTCGGCGAGCGCGGCCTCCAACTGGTCGAGCACCGCGAGCGGAGAGCCGTCCGTGCCGGGGGTGTCCGCGCCGAACAGCGCCGACATCAGATGCCGGGCGACGGCGAGCGGGGTGGGGTGGTCGAAGACGAGGGTGGCAGAGAGCCGTACGCCCGTGGCCGCGGTCAGCCTGGTGCGCAGCTCGACCGCCATCAGCGAGTCGAAGCCCAGTCGGCTGAAGTCCCGGTCGGCGGGGACGGCGTCCGGGGTGGTGTGTCCCAGTACGGCGGCGGTCTCGGTCCTTACGAGCTCCACCAGGGCCGCTTCCCGCTCCCGGGCGTCGAGCCCGTCCAGGCGCCGGGTCGCTCCGGTGGCCCGGCTCCGATGGGCGGCCGTGCGGCGCCCGGCGCGCGGCAGTGCGCGCAGCAGCGCGGGGACCTCGGCCGCCGCGTGCGCCGTCCGCGGGCCCGTGCCGACGGCGGCGATCCTGGCCGCTACGACCAGTGCCTCGTCGCGGCCGCTCGCCGCGTCGAACAGCGCGAGGCCCTGTTCCACCGACAGCGGGGCGAGATCCGAGCGGGCCATCCGCCGCAGATCGGCGTCGC
Organism: Streptomyces sp. NPDC094034; assembly: GCF_040303865.1. NCBI lineage: Bacteria > Bacillati > Actinomycetota > Actinomycetes > Kitasatosporales > Streptomycetaceae > Streptomyces > Streptomyces sp. NPDC094034. Next base: position 51,627 of record NZ_JBEOUD010000024.1, read on the forward strand.
TCAGGGTGCCCGTCATCCCGGTGTCCGAGGTCCAGGGGCCCCAGGCGAGCGATACGGCGGGCAGGCCGAGGGCGGTGCGGTGCGCGGCCAGCGCGTCCAGGAACGTGTTGGCGGCGGCGTAGTTGCCCTGTCCCGGTCCCCCGGTGACGCCCGCGACCGAGGAGTACAGGACGAACCCGGCCAGTTCGGGGGCCAGTTCACGGGTCGCCTCGTGCAACTGCCAGGCGGCGTGCGCCTTCGGGCGCGCTGTCCGCTCGACCAGCTCGGGGGTGAGCGAGCCGATCGTGGCGTCCGCGAGCACTCCGGCGGTGTGCACCACGGCGGTCAGCGGGTGCCCGGCCGGTACGGCGGCGAGCAGCCCGTCGAGCGCCGTACGGTCGGCGACATCGCAGGCGGCGACGGTCACCTCGGCGCCGTGGGCCCTCAGTTCGGCCCGCAGTGCCGCGGCGCCCGGCGCCTCGGGGCCGCGCCGCCCGGCGAGCAGCAGATGTTTGAAGCCGTGCGCGGTCACCAGATGCCTGGCGAGCGCGCTGCCGAGGCCGCCGGTGCCGCCGGTGATCAGCACCGTACCGTCGCGGTCCCAGGACCTGACCCGGTCCTGGGGCGCGGTGACACCGCTCTCGGGCAGCCGGGCGAGCCGGGCGACCCGTACGGCGCCGTCGCGCAGCGCCGCCTGGGTCTCACCGGCGTCCAGCAGCCCGGGCAGGGCGGCGAGGGCCCTGCCCAGGGCATCGGGACCTGCGCGGTCGTCGCCGTCGATGTCGAGCAGCAGGAAGCTGTCCGGCTCCTCCGACTGGGCGGTGCGGACCAGGCCCCATACCGGGGCGGCGGCCAGGTCCCGTACGTCCTCGGTCCCGACGGCGACCGCGCGCCGGGTGACGAACACCAGCCGTGACCCCGCGCTCCGCCGATCGGCGGCCCAGGTGTGCAGCAGGTCGAGGGCGGTGGCCGTGGTGGTACGCGCGGTCGCGGGGATGTCCCCGGTGCCGGACGGGTCGCCGCCGACCGGGGCCAGTACGAGGTCCGGCAACGGCCCGTCGCCGTCGAGGAGTTCGGCGAGCGACGCCGCGCGTACGGCGGGCACCGCGCCCAGCGGGGCCGCCGCGTCCAGCACGACCGCCAGGCCCGCCGGGTCCGCGCCGACGACCGCCCAGCGAAGCCCGGCCGGGGACGCGGAGCCCACCGGGGCGGACGCCGCCTCCCAGACGATCCCGAACAGCGGGTCCCGCTCTCCGGTGGCGCCCGCCGCAGCGGGCGCCGGGACGGAGTCCGCGCCAACGGCCGGGCGGAGGGCGAGCGAGCGTACGGAGATCACCGGTGCGCCGGTCACGTCGACGGCCGCCAGCGCGACGGTGTCCTGGCCGGTGGCGGTCAGCCGTACCCGGAGGGTCGTGGCCGCGCTCGCGTGCAGGGTCAGTCCGTGCCAGGCGAACGCTTCGACGTGCCCGGCGGCGGTGCTGTCGGTGCCAGTGTCGGTCTCGGTCTCGGTCTCGGTCTCGGTCTCGGTCTCGGCCAGCAGTGCCGCCGCGCGCACGGCGGTGTCCAGCAGCGTCGGATGGATCGTGAACGCGCCGTCCCCACCCGTCTCTTCGTCCAGCGCGATCTCCGCGAACACCACGCCGTCCCGCCGCCAGGCGGTGCCCGGGCCGGTGCCGTCCTGCCCGAGGTCCAGCGTCTGGACGCCCGTGGGCGGCCAGACGGAGGTGTCGAACTCCCCGTCCGCCGGCGCCGCCCCATCGGCGGCGGCCAGCACGCCGGTGGCGTGCCGGGTCCATGGCAGCTCCGCCCCCGCCTCGGGGCGGGCATGCACGTCCAGGGGGCGGCGGCCGGACTCATCGGCGGCGCCCACCCGCACCTGGATCCGTACCGCGCCCCGCTCGGGCACGAACAGCCCGGTCTCCACGGTCAGTTCCTCGACCCGTTCACAGCCCACCTCGTCACCGGCGCGTACGGCCAGTTCGGCGAAGGCCGCCGCGGGCAGCGGCAGGGGCCCCTCGGGGACGCGGTGCGCGGCCAGCCAGGGCTGCTCGGGCAGCGACAGCCGGCCCGTCAGCACCACATCGTCGGAGCCCGCCACCGTCGTCGCCGCGCCCAGCAACGGATGTCCGGCGGCCACCAGACCGAGGCCGGAGGGGTCGCCCGGGGCGGCCGGGGACACCGAGGGCCAGTAGCGCTCGCGCTGGAAGGCGTACGTGGGCAGCTCCGTCCGCCGGGCGCCCGTACCGGCGAAGACCGCGGCCCAGTCGGTGGTGACACCGTGCGCGTGCGCCTGGGCGAGCGCGGTGAGGGCGGTCAGCTCCTCGGGCCTGTCCCGGCGCAGGACGGGTACGACCACGGCGTCGTCCGGCGCGCAGGCGCGGACCAGCGCGGAGAGGACACCGTCCGGGCCCAGTTCCAGGAAGGTGCCGACTCCCTCGCCGAGGAGGGTCCGTACCCCGTCGGCGAAGCGGACCGCCTCGCGGACGTGCCGTACCCAGTAGTCGGCTGAGCACAGTTCACCGGCCGTGGCCGGCTCGCCGGTCAGGTGGGAGACGACCGGGATACGGGGTGCCTCGAAGGCGAGTTGCGCGGCGACCGCCCGGAATTCGTCCAGCATCGGGTCCATCAGGGGCGAGTGGAACGCGTGGCTCACCGGGAGCCGGGTCGTCCTGCGTCCCCCTGCCGCCAGGATCCCGGCGGTCGTCAGGACCTGTTCCTCGGGGCCGGAGATCACCACCGCCGTGGGGCCGTTGACGGCGGCGATCGCCACCTCGGCGGTGAGCAGCGGCCGTACCTCGTCCTCGGCGGCCTCCACGGCGACCATGGCACCGCCCTCGGGCAGCGCCTCCATCAGCCGGGCGCGGGCCGCGACCAGCCGGGCCGCGTCCGGCAGCGAGAACACCCCGGCCACATGGGCCGCGGCGATCTCACCGATCGAGTGACCGGCCACGAAGTCCGGGGTCACCCCCCAGGACTCCAGCAGCCGGAACAGCGCCACCTCGATGGCGAACAGCGCGGGCTGGGTGTACGCGGTGCGGTTCAGCGTCGCGGCGTCGTCGCCCCAGATCACCTCGCGCAGCGGACGGTCCAACTCCCCTTCCAGATGGGCGAGTACGGCGTCCAGCGCGTCGGCGAAGACCGGGAAGCGCGCATAGAGCTCGCGGCCCGTCCCCGGCCGCTGGCTGCCCTGGCCGGAGAAGAGGACGGCCGTCGGACGCTCCACCGCCACTGCCCTGGCGACCTGCGGCGCGGACGCGTCCGCGCCGCCGCCCGGGGCGATGAGCACGGCCCGGTGTTCGAAGACCGACCGGCTCCGGGCCAGCGAGAGACCGAGGTCGAGCGAGGAGAGCCCGGGGTGGTCCGCCACGAAGGAGCGCAGCCGGTCCAGTTGTGCGTCCAGCGCGGCTTCGCTCTTGGCGGAGACGGGCCAGGGCACGAAGGCCGGTGCCACCTCGGGGGCCGGGGCCGGCCCGACCGGCTCGGCCGGCGGCGCCTGTTCCAGGACCACATGCGCGTTGGTGCCGCTGATCCCGAAGGACGACACACCGGCCCTGCGGGCGTGCCCGGTCTCCGGCCACTCCCGCTCCTCGGTCAGCAACTCCACCGCGCCCGAAGCCCAGTTGACCCGGGTCGAGGGCTCGCTGACATGCAGCGTCCTGGGCAGCCTGGCGTGCCGGAGCGCCAGCACCGTCTTCAGCACACCCGCGACGCCCGCGGCTGCCTGGGTGTGGCCGAGGTTGGACTTCACCGAGCCCAGCAGCAGGGGCCGCTCGGGGTCGCGGTCACGTCCGTACGTCGCGAGGAGGGCCCCCGCCTCGATGGGGTCGCCCAGGGTGGTGCCCGTGCCATGGGCCTCGACCGCGTCCACGTCGGCGGGGGTCAGACCGGCACTGGCGAGGGCCTGGCGGATGACCCGCTGCTGGGAGGGGCCGTTGGGCGCGGTGAGTCCGTTGGACGCGCCGTCCTGGTTGACGGCGGAACCACGCAGCACGGCCAGGATCTCGTGACCGTTCCGCCGGGCGTCCGACAGCCGCTCGACGAGCACCACGCCGACGCCCTCGGACCAGCCGGTGCCGTCGGCCGAGTCGGAGAACGCCTTGCAGCGCCCGTCGGGGGCCAGCCCGCCCTGGCGGGTGAACCCGGCGAAGCTGGTCGAGGTCGACATGACGGTGACCCCGCCGACCAGCGCCATGGAGCACTCGCCGGCGCGCAGCGCCTGGGCGGCCCAGTGCAGCGCGACCAGGGAGGAGGAGCAGGCGGTGTCCACGGTGACGGCGGGGCCCTCGAAGCCGAAGGCGTAGGAGAGCCTGCCGGAGATGACACTGGCCGCCAGACCCGTGCCCGCGTGCCCCTCCACGTCCTCGTTCGCCCGGAGGATCAGATGGGCGTAGTCCTGACCGTTCGTGCCGACGAACACCCCGGTCCTGCTGCCGCGCAGCGAGGCCGGATCGGTCCCGGTGCGCTCGAACGCCTCCCAGGCGGTCTCCAGCAGCAGCCGCTGCTGGGGGTCCATGGCAAGGGCCTCACGTGGCGAGATGTCGAAGAAACCCGGGTCGAAGTCGGCGGCCTCGTAGAGGAAACCGCCCACGCGTGTCGCGCTGCGGCCCTGGCCGTCGCCGGCGAGGACGTCGAGGTTCCAGCCGCGGTCCGTGGGGAACCCGGCGATGCCGTCGCGGCCTTCGGTGAGCAGCTGCCACAGATCCTCGGGCGAGCGCACCCCACCGGGGAAGCGGCAGGCCATGGAGACGATGACGACCGGGTCGTCGGTGACCGCGGCGGTGGCGGCGGCCGACGCCACGGTCTCCGCACTCTCCCCGGTCTCCCCGCCGAGCAGTTCGGCGTGGAGATGGCCGGCCAGCGCGTGCGGGTTCGGATAGTCGAAGACCAGGCTCGCGGGGAGGGCGAGACCGGTCATCTCCGAGAGCCGGTTGCTCAGTTCGACGGCGGTCAGCGAGTCGAAGCCGAGATCGCGGAAGGCCCTGTCGCCCCTGATCGCGTCGGCCCCGGTGTGGCCGAGCACGGCCGCCGCCTGGGCACGGACGACGGTGAGCAGTGCGGCGGTCCGGTCGGCCCCGCCCGCTTCGCGCAGCCGCTCGCGGAGCCCGGAGGCGGCCGATTCGCTCTCACGCCGCGCTGCCCGTACGGCCGTCAGCGCCGTGCGCGCCTCGGGCAGATCGGCGAGCAGCGGGCTGGGGCGCAGACTCAGCAGGGCGTTCAGCAGCCGCGGCTGCCGGAGGTCGGCGAGGACCACGGTCGGTTCGGGCTCCACCACGACGCGCAGCAGTGCGGAGACGGCGAGGGCGGGATCGAGCGCGCCAGGGCCTGTCCGATGGGCGGCGGCGACGGGGTGCGCGGCCATGCCACCGCCGTCCCACGCGCCCCAGGCGATCGAGGTCGCCGCCAGACCGAGCGAGCGGCGCCGCTCGGCCAGTGCGTCGAGAACGGTGTTGGCGGCGGCGTAGTTGGCCTGGCCGGGGTTGCCCACGGCGCCCGCCACCGAGGAGAACAGCGCGAACACCGAGAGATCGAGGTCACGGGTCAGTTCGTCGAGCAGCAGCGCCGAGGCGACCTTGGCGCGGAAGACCGTCTCGAACCGCTCGGCCGTCAGCCCCCCGAGCACCCCGTCGTCGAGGACCCCCGCCGTATGCACCACCCCCGTCAACGGGTTGTCCTCGGGGACGGCGGCGAGGACCCGCGTCAGCTGGTCCCTGTCGGCGGCGTCGCAGGCGGTCAGGGTGACCCGCGCGCCGAGAGCGGTCAGTTCGGCCCGCAGTTCCTCGGCGCCCGGCGCCTGGGGGCCACGGCGGCTCAGCAGTACGAGATGCGGGACGCCCTCGCCCGCCAGCCGACGTGCCACCTGGGCGCCGAGCGCGCCCGTACCGCCGGTGATGAGCACGGTGCCGGACGGCTGCCACCGCTCCTCGGTGGCCCCGGGGCGCTCCGTGCTGGGTGCGGGCGTCATCCTGCGGCCGAACACGCCCGAGGCGCGGACCGCCACCTGGTCCTCGCCGTCCCGGCCGGCCAGGACGGCGATGAACCGCCGCAGGGACCGCTCGTCCAGTTCATCGGGCAGATCGGCCAGCCCGCCCCACTGCCGGGGGTGTTCGAGCGCCGCGACCCTGCCGAGGCCCCAGACGGCGGCCTGCGCGGGACCGGTGGGCGGCTCGGAGCGGACGGGTGAGACGGCGCCGCGCGTGACGGCCCAGAGGGGGGCCGCGATGCCCGCGTCGCCGAGCGCGCGGATGAGTCCGGCGGTGGCGATCAGCCCCGCGGGCACACCGGCGGGACCGGCCGACTCGTCCAGGGCGAGCAGCGACACCACACCGGTGATCTCCGCCGGGGCGTCCGGGACGGCCCGGGTCAGCCGGGCGACCAGGCCGCTTCCGTCGACCGTGCCGGGGTCGGCCTGTGCCGTGCCGGTGTCGACCCGTACGGCGGCCGGGCCGAGCCCGTCGATCAGCGAGGTCACCCAGGCGTCGGCGATCCCGGGCGCGGGCGCCAGTACCAGCCAGGTCCCGGACAGCGCCGACGGCGTCGCCGCGGTAGCGCCGACGGTCAGCGGCTTCCAGCTCTGCCGGTAGCGCCACGCGTCCACGGCGGATCGGGTCTTGCGCCGGGTACGCCACGACGACAGCGCGGGCAGTACGGCACCGAGCGAGTCGCCGTCCACGTCCAGTCCGGCCGCGAGGGATGCCAGGTCGGCCCGCTCCACGGCGGCCCAGAACTCCGCGTCGACCGGGTCCGTGCCGTCGGCGGGCGCGGCGGCGACCACCTCGGGCCAGAACCGTTCGCGCTGGAAGGCGTACGTCGGCAGATCGACCCGCCGGGCGCCGGTGCCCGCGAAGACGCCCGTCCAGTCGACGGCGGCACCCGCGACATGCAGCCGGGCCAGCGCGGTGACGAGCGCGGCTTCCTCGCCGCGGTCCTTGCGCAGTGCCGGGACGACGACGGCGGTGGCGGGCACGGACTCGCGTGCCAGGGCGGCGAGCACCCCGTCCGGGCCCAGTTCCAGGAACGTACCGACGCCCCGGTCGGCGAGCGCGCGCACCCCGTCGGCGAAGCGGACGGCCTCGCGGACATGGCGTACCCAGTACTCGGCCGAGCACAGCTCGCCGGCCGACGCCGGAGCGCCCGTCAGGTTGGACACGACGGGAAGCGTCGGCTCGGCGTAGGCCAGGCTCTGCGCGACGGTACGGAACTCGTCCAGCATCGGGTCCATCAGCGGCGAGTGGAACGCGTGCGAGACGCGCAGCCTGCTCGTCCTGCGGCCCTGGGCCGCCAGTTGGGCCGCGATCTCCAGCACGGTGTCCGCCGCGCCCGAGAGCACCACGGACGAGGGGCCGTTGACGGCGGCGACGGACACCTCGCCCGACAGCAGGGGCAGGACTTCGTCCTCGGTGGCCTGGACGGCGACCATCGCACCGCCCGGGGGCAGCGCGGCCATCAGCCGCGCGCGGGCCACCACCAGCCGGGCCGCGTCCTGAAGCGAGAACACCCCCGCCACATGCGCCGCCGCGAGCTCACCGATCGAGTGGCCCGCGACATAGTCCGGCCGCACGCCCCACGACTCCACCAACCGGAACAGCGCCACCTCGACCGCGAACAACGCGGGCTGGGTGAAGCCCGTGTCATTCAGCGCCCCGGCGTCCTCGCCCCACATCACCTCACGCAGCGAGCACCCCAACTCGGCGTCCAGCGCGACCAGTACGGAGTCCAGCGCCTCGGCGAAGACGGGGAACCTGCCGTACAACTCACGCCCCGTCCCCAGCCGCTGCGCACCCTGACCGGAGAACAGCACCGCCGACGGCCGCTCGGTGGCCGGGCCACGGGCGACGTCCGAGACACCCTCGTCGGTCGCCAGCAGCACCGCGCGGTGTTCGAAGAGCGCACGGCCCGTCGCCAGCGAGTGGCCGACATCCACGGCGGAGTGCTCCGGATGCTCCCGCGTGAAGGCCCTGAGCCGGTCGATCTGCCCGTCCAGCGCCGCTTCGCTCTTGGCCGAGACGAGCCACGGCACGGCGCGCGGGGCGGCCCCGGGCATGAGCGGCGCGCTGTCGGCGGTGTCGTGCGCCGCGTCCGCCTGCTCCAGGACCACATGCGCGTTCGTGCCGCTGATCCCGAAGGACGAGACGCCCGCCCGGCGGGCGTGTCCGGTCTCCGGCCACGCGGTGGTGTCGGCGAGCAGTTCCACGGCCCCCGCCGACCAGTCGACATGGCTCGACGGTTCGGTCAGGTGCAGCGTCCTCGGGAGCGTGCCGTGGCGCAGCGCCATCACCATCTTCACCAGGCCGGCGGCGCCCGCCGCGGCCTGGGTGTGACCGATGTTGGACTTCACGGAGCCCAGCAGCAGCGGCAGGTCCTGGTCGCGGTCCTGGCCGTAGGTGGCCAGCAGCGCCTGGGCCTCGATCGGGTCACCGAGCGGGGTGCCGGTGCCGTGCGCCTCCACCGCGTCCACCTCGGCCGGGGAGAGCCCGGCGTTGGCGAGCGCCTGCCGGATCACGCGCTGCTGCGCGGGCCCGTTGGGGGCCGTCAGTCCGTTCGAGGCACCGTCCTGGTTGACGGCGCTGCCGCGGACGACGGCGAGGACCTGGTGGCCGTTGCGCCGCGCGTCCGACAGCCGCTCCAGGACCAGCACGGCCGCGCCCTCGGACCAGCCGGTGCCGTCGGCGGAGTCGGAGAACGCCTTGCACCGGCCGTCACCGGCCAGTCCGCCCATCCGGGAGAAGCCGGCGAAGTTGGCGGAGGTGGTCATCACCGTCACGCCGCCCGCGAGAGCGAGGGAGCACTCACCGCCGCGCAGTGCCTGGGCGGCGAGGTGCAGGGAGACCAGGGACGACGAGCAGGCCGTGTCGACCGACATCGCCGGGCCCTCCAGGCCCAGCGCGTAGGCCAGCCGGCCGGAGACGACACTGACCGCGAGGCCGGTGGTGGCGTGGCCCGCCATGTCGTCCTTGGAGCGCATGACGAGGCCGGCGTAGTCCTGGCCGCTGACGCCGACGAAGACACCGGTGCGGCTGCCGCGCAGGGTGGCCGGGTCGATGCCCGCGCGTTCCGCCGCCTCCCAGGAGACTTCGAGCAGAACGCGCTGCTGCGGGTCCATGGCAAGGGCCTCACGCGGCGAGATACCGAAGAATCCGGCGTCGAAGTCGGCGACGTCCCGCAGGAATCCGCCCTGGCCCTCGACGGCACCGATGGACGCGTCGGCCTCCCAGCCGCGATCGTCGGGGAAGCCGGAGATGGCGTCGCCGCCGGAGAGGACCAGCTCCCAGAGTCCTTCGGGGGACTCCACGCCGCCGGGGAAACGGCAGCTCATGCCGACGATCGCGATCGGGTCGTCGACGGTGTCGGCGCTGCCCTGCGATTCGCGCGCGGTGATGGCCGCGACATCGTCCTCGCCGACCAGTTCGTCGAGGAGATACGCGGCGAGCCTGGCCGGTGTCGGGTAGTCGAAGATCAGGGTGGCGGGCAGCGTCAGTCCGGTGGCGTACCCGAGCCGGTTGCGCAGTTCGACGGCGGTCAGTGAGTCGAAGCCGAGCTGCCTGAACTCCCGTTCCACGGCGATGGCTTCGGGCGAGGAGTGCGCCAGCACCACCGCGGCCTCGGCGCGTACGAGGTCGGTCAGCAGCCGGGGCCGCTCGTTCTCGCGCAGCGCGGCCAGCCGTTCGACGAGTCCCGCGCGGGACACTCCCGCGGCGCCGCTCTGCGCGGCGCGGCGGCCGGTCCGTACGAGTCCGCGCAGGAGGGCCGGGACACCGGCCGCGGCCGGGACGGCGCCGCCGCCGATGGAGAGCGGAACGATCAGCGCCTCGTCGCTCGCGGTGGCGGCGTCGAACAGCGCCAGGCCCTGGGCCACCGAGAGCAGCGGCATTCCGGAGGCGTCGCTGACCCGGCGTACGTCATGGTCCTCCAGCGTGCTGGTCATGCCCACGCCCTGTTCCCAGGCGCCCCAGGCCAGCGAGAGCGCGGGCAGCCCCTGGGCGCGGCGGTAGGCGGCCAGGGCGTCGAGGAAGGTGTTGCCTCCCGCGTAGTTGGCCTGTCCGGGGCTGCCCATGACTCCGGCCGTGGACGAATACACCACGAACGCGGCCAGATCGAGATCCTGGGTCAGCTCATGCAGATGCCACGCCGCGTCGACCTTGGGACGCAGCACAGCGGCCAGCCGTTCGGGGGTGAGGGAGCCGATGACACCGTCGTCGAGCACGCCCGCCGTGTGTACCACGGCCGTCAGCGGGTGCTCGGACGGTACGGACGCCAGCAGTTCGGCGAGTGCTTCGCGGTCCGCCACGTCGCAGGCGGCGACCGACACCTCCGCGCCCAGGGTCCTCAGCTCCGCGGCCAGCTCGGCGGCTCCGGGCGCGGCCGGTCCGCGCCTGCTGGTGAGGACGAGGTGCCGTACGCCGCGTTCGGCCACCAGATGCCGTGCCAGCACACCGCCCAGGCCGCCCGTGCCACCGGTGATCAGAACCGTACCCCCGGGATTCCATACCGGCGGCATGGTGAGCACGATCTTGCCGACATGCCTGGCCATGCTCATGAAACGGAACGCGTCACGCGCCCGCCGCACGTCCCACGACCGCACCGGCAGCGGCTCCAGTACACCGCGCTCGAACAGCTCGCCCAACTCGACCAGCATCCGCTGGATACCGTCCGGCTCAACCCAGCCGAGGTCGAAAGCCTGGTAGTCCAGACCCTCGGGCAAGTCGGCGGCATCCCGGACATCGGTCTTGCCCATCTCCAGGAACCGGCCCCCCGAACCGAGCAACCGCAACGACGCGTCCACGAACTCACCCGCCAACGAGTTCAGAACGACATCAACACCCCCACCACCCACAACCCCCGCGAACGCCGCCTCGAAATCAGTCGTACGAGACGACGCGATATGATCCTCCGCCACCCCCAGCGACCGCAGCACACCCCACTTGCCCTCACTCGCCGTCGCGAACACCTCGGCACCCAGATACCTCGCCACCTGAATCGCCGCCATACCCACACCACCCGCACCCGCGTGGACCAGCACCCGCTCACCACGCCGCACACCACCCAACTCCACCAACGCGTAATACGCGGTCAGAAAGACCAGCGGCACCGACGCCGCCGTCTCCCACGACCAGCTGTCGGGGACGCGGGTCATCATGCGCTCGTGGCCCACCACATGGGTGCCGAAGCCGCCGAAGAGCATGCCCATCACCCGGTCGCCGACCCGCAGATCGGTCACGTCGGGTCCGGTCGCGACCACGACACCGGCCGCCTCGGAGCCGAACAGCCCGGCGTCGCCCGGGTACATGCCCAGGGCGTTGAGGACATCGCGGAAGTTCACTCCGGCCGCGCGGACCTCGATCCGTACCTCGCGGCCGGTCAGCGGTTCGAGGACCTCGGGGAACGGGGCCAGCGTCAGCCCGTCCAGGCTGCCCTTGGCCCGGCTGCCCAGCCGCCACGGCACTCCGGCCGGCGGCACCAGGCCCGTACCCGACTCCAGCCGGGCGAGCCTGCCCACGCGCAGCGCGCCCGCGCGCAGCACGGCCTGGGGCTCGTCGGCGGCCACCAGCCCCGGCAGCGTGGGGAGTACGGCCGCCGAGTCGGCGGTGTCGTCGGTGTCCACCAGCAGGAACCGGCCGGGGTTCTCGGCCTGCGCCGAGCGCACCAGGCCCCATACGGGGGCGGCGGCGACATCGGTGACGTCGGTGGCACCGTCCGCGACGGCTCCTCGGGTGACGAACACCAGCCGCGAGTCGGCGAAGCGCTCATCGGCCAGCCACTCCCGGACCAACGTCAGTGCGTAGTCGGCCAGTTCATGTGCCGACGCGGCGCCGCGCGCGCTGTCGCCGCGCAGCGGTACGGCCACGACCCCCGGCATCGCCGCGCCGCCGCGGGAGGTCAGTTCGGCCAGGGTGCGCGCCGGGGCGCCGAGTTTGGCGGCGCCGGTCGAGGCGAGGGCGGCGCCCAGCCCCAGCCGGTCCGTGCCGAGTACCACCCACTCGGTGTCCGCGGAGACCTTCTCCGGGGTGCCGGGCACCCAGTCGACGCGGAAGAGCGAGTTCAGCTCGTCCCGTCGGCCGCTGTCGGCCGCCTGGGGGCCCGCCGCCCGCAGGAGAAGCGAGTCCACCGAGATGACCGGTTCGCCGTGGACGTCGACGGCGGCCAGTTGGACGGAGTCGGGGCCGTTGCTCGTGACCCGGACGCGCAGGGTCGACGCCCCGGAGGCGTGCAGGGAGACCCCGTTCCAGGCGAACGGCAGCAGGCTGCGGTCGTCGCCGTCTGCGCTGGCGAACACGGTGCTGTGCAGCACGGAGTCGAGCAGCGCCGGGTGCACGCCGAAGTCCTTCGCGTCGTCGACTCCCCGGTCGAGGGCGACCTCGGCGTAGATCTCCTCGCCCCGGCGCCAGACCGCGCGCAGCCCGCGGAAGACCGGGCCGTAGTCGAGTCCGTTGCTCGCGTAGCGGTCGTACAGCCCCTCGATGTCCACCACGGTCGCGCCCTTGGGCGGCCATACGGCCCCGTCGAAGCCGAGGATCCGTTCGCCACCGCCGATCCGGCCCGAGGCGTGCAGGGTCCACTCGTCGTCGGGCGCGTCGGCGGGGCGGGTGTAGAAGCGCAGTTCGCGGCGGCCCTCGTCATCCGCGCCGCCGACGGAGATCTGTACCTGGACGGCGCCGGTACGGGGCAGGATGAGCGGCGCGGCGAGCGTCAGTTCCTCGACGCGGTCGCAGCCTGCCTGGTCGGCGGCCCTGATCGCCAGTTCGAGGAATCCGGTGCCGGGGAAGAAGACCATCCCGCTGACGACATGGTCGGCCAGCCATGGATGGGTGGCCAGCGAGAGGGTGCCGGTCAGCAGGAGTTCGTCGGAGCCGGCCACGGACATGGCGGCGCCGAGCAGCGGGTGGTCGGCGCAGGTCAGTCCGAGACCGGTCGCGTCGGCCGGCCGGAAGGTCGTCTTCGGCCAGAACCGCTCGTGCTGGAACGCGTAGGTCGGCAGATCCACCAGCCGGGCGCCGGTGCCCGCGAAGAACGCGGGCCACTCCACGCGCACGCCGTGGACATGCAGTTGGGCCAGCGCGGTGACGGCCGAGGTCTCCTCGGGGCGGTCCTTGCGGAGCAGGGGTACGGTCGCGGCGCCGTCCGGTACGGACTCCTGCGCCATGGCCGACAGCACCCCGTCGGGACCCAACTCCAGGAAGCTGGTCACACCCTGCGCGCCGAGGGTCCGTACGCCATCGGCGAAGCGAACTGCCTCGCGCACATGCCGCACCCAGTACTCGGCCGAGCACAGCTCCTCCACCGACGCCAGGGTGCCGGTCAGATTCGACACCACCGGGATACGCGGCGCCTCGTACGACAGCCCCTCGGCCACCGCCCGGAACTCCTCCAGCATCGGGTCCATCAGCGGCGAGTGGAAGGCATGCGAGACCCGGAGCCTGCTTGTCCTGCGGCCTCGCTCCCCCAGCCGCGCCGCGGCCTTGAGGACGGCTTCCTCGTCGCCGGAGATCACCAGGGAGGCGGGGCCGTTGACAGCGGCGACGGAGACGTCGGCGGACAGCAGCGGCAGCACCTCGTCCTCGGTGGCCTGGACGGCGACCATCGCGCCGCCCTGGGGCAGCGCCCGCATCAGCCGCGCCCGCGCGGCCACGAGCGTGCAGGCGTCCTCCAGCGAGAACACCCCCGCCACATGGGCCGCCGCGAGCTCACCGATCGAATGCCCGGCCACGAAGTCCGGGACCACCCCCCACGACTCCACCAGCCGGAAGAGCGCCATCTCAAGGGCGAACAACGCGGGCTGGGTGAACCCCGTGTCGTTCAGCGGCCCGGTGTCCTCACCCCAGATGACCTCGCGCAGTGGCCGGTCGAGCCCGGCGTCCAGCAGCGGCAGTACGGTGTCCAGCGCCTCGGCGAACACCGGGAAGCGCGCGTACAGTTCGCGGCCCATGCCGAGCCGCTGGCTGCCCTGGCCGGAGAAGAGCACGGCGCTCTTCGTACGTCCGGCGGCCGTGCCCTGGACCGCGCCGGCCGCCGCGCCGTTCTCGATCCACCCCTTCAGCGCCGCGCGTCCCGCCCCGCCGTCCTCGTCCGCGACGACGGCGAGGCGGTGTTCCAGGCTCGCCCTGGATGTCGCGAGGGAGAGCGCGGTGTCCAGCGCGCGCGTACCGGGCTCGTCCTCAAGCCTGTTCAGCAGTGCGGTCGCCTGGTCGCGCAACGCCTCGGCGGTCCGCCCGGAGACGACCCACGGCAGCGCGGTCGCACGACGGGCGGGGGTGGCCTCGTCGTTCCGGGTGGCGGTTTCCTCGGCGTTCGGCGCCTGCTCGATGATCACATGCGCGTTGGTGCCACTGACCCCGAACGAGGAGACACCCGTACGGCGCGGACGGCCCGCGTCCGGCCACGCGCGCGCCTCGGTGAGCAGTTCGACCTTGCCCGCCGACCAGTCGACATGCGACGACGGCTGGTCCGCGTGCAGTGTCTTCGGCGCCACGCCGTGCCGCATCGCCTGCACCATCTTGATGACGCCCGCGACACCCGAAGCGGCCTGGGTGTGACCGATGTTGGACTTGACCGAGCCGAGCAGCAGCGGGTGTTCGCGGTCCTGGCCGTAGCTCGCGAGGAGGCTCTGCGCCTCGATGGGGTCGCCCAGCGGGGTGCCCGTACCGTGCGCCTCCACGACATCCACCTCGGCCGGGGTGAGTCCGGCGTTGGCGAGCGCCTGCCGGATCACCCGTTGCTGCGAGGGGCCGTTGGGCGCGGTGAAGCCGTTGGAGGCGCCGTCCTGGTTGACGGCGGAGCCCCGGATCACGGCGAGGACCGGATGTCCCTCGCGCCGTGCGTCCGACAGGCGCTCCAGCATCAGCACGCCCGCGCCCTCGGACCAGCCGGTGCCGTCGGCCGACTCGGAGAACGCCTTGCAGCGACCGTCCCTGGCGAGTCCGCCCTGCCGACTGAACTCGATGAGCGAGCCGGGGGTGGACATCACATTGACGCCGCCCGCGAGTGCCAGCCCGCATTCACCGTTGCGCAGCGACTGCACCGCCAGATGGAGCGCGACCAGGGACGACGAGCACGCGGTGTCGACGGTGACGGCCGGACCTTCCAGACCGAGGGTGTACGAGAGCCGGCCGGAGACCGCGCTCGCGGCGATACCGGTGCCGACATCGCCGGTCGCGTCGTCCAGCGACCTGACCAGCAGATAGGCGTAGTCCTGGCCGTTGGTGCCGATGAACGCGCCGGTGCGGGTACCGCGCAGCCGGGTGGCGTCGATACCCGACCGCTCGATGGCCTCCCAGGTGGTCTCCAGCAGCAGCCGCTGCTGGGGGTCCATGGTGACGGCCTCGCGGGGCGAGATTCCGAAGAAGCCCGGGTCGAAGTCGGCGACGGTGGTGAGGAATCCGCCCTGCTGGCTGACGGAGGTGTCGCGCTCGTCGGTGGTGCTGTCGCGCAGCGCGTCCAGGTCCCAGCCCCGGTCGGCGGGGAATCCGGAGATGGCGTCGGTGCCCGCGGCGACGAGATCCCAGAGTCCTTCCGGGGAGTGCGCCTCGCCGGGGAACCGGCAGCTCATTCCCACGATGGCGATGGGTTCCTTGGCGGCGGCGACGAACATTCTGTTCTGCCGCCGCAGCCGCTCCGTCTCCTTCATCGCGGCGCGCAGTGCTTCCACGACGTCGGCGTTGGGGGCCTTCTCGGTGGGGGCGTTCATTCTCTGCTCCATCACTCTCGCGCTACAGGTCGGACTGGCCGCCCAGCGCGGCCCGCACCAGGTCTGCCACTGCCATCGAGTCGATGGACTCGTCGGTGGTGTCGGTTCCTTCGTCTCGCACCGGGGCGCTCTCGCCCCGTCCGGCCAGTTGGAGCAGTGGTTCCAGCACGCCGATGTCCCGCAACCGCGCGAGCGGTACGGACGCCAGGAGGGCCCGGATCTCCGCCTCGTCGCCGTCGGCCCCGGCTCCGTCCCCCTGGTCGGGGATCAGTTCGCCGAGCACATGCTCGGCGAGGGCCGTGGGTGTCGGGTGGTCGAAGACGAGCGTCGCGGACAGGCTCAGGCCGGTGGCCGTGTTGAGCTGGTTGCGCAGTTCGACGGCGCCGAGCGAGTCCACTCCGAGGTCGCGGAAGGACCGTTCGGCGCCGACGGCGTCCGTGTCCGGATAGCCGAGCACCCGCGCGGCCCGGGTACGGACGAGGTCGACGACCGTCTCCAGTCGCCGGTTCGCGGGCAGGCCCGTGAGCCGGTCCCGCAGTCCGCCTTCGGCCGCGCTGTTGCCGGGCGCCGCCGTCGTCGTGGCCACCAGCTCGCCGTAGCCGGGGAGTTCACGGAGCAGGGCGCTCGGCCTGACCGCGCCGAAGGCGCCGACGAAGCGGTCGAGGGCGACCTCGGCGACGACCGCGGTCGGCTCGGGCTCCGCGACCAGCCTGAGCAGCGCCTCGCAGGCCAGCGCCGGGTCCATGGCGCCGATTCCGGCGCGCTCCGCGGCCGCGTCGGCACCGGCGCCACCGGCCATTCCGCCGCCGCCCCAGGCGCCCCAGGCGATGGAGGTCGCCGGCAGGTCCTGGGCGCGGCGGCGTTCCGCCAGGGCGTCCAGGACCGCGTTGGCCGCCGCGTAGTTGGCCTGGCCGGGGTTGCCCACGGCCGCGGAGGCGGAGGAGAAGAGCACGAACGCCGCGAGTTCCAGCTCACGGGTCAGTTCGTCGAGCAGGAGGGCCGAGGTGACCTTCGAGCGGAAGACCGCCTCGAACCGCTCCGGGGTGAGCCGGTCGAGCACCCCGTCGTCCAGCACACCGGCGGCGTGGACCACGCCGGTGAGCGGGTGCTCCGCCGGGATGTCGGCCAGTACGGCGGCCAGTTGGGCGCGGTCGGCGACGTCGCGGGCCGCGATCGTGACGGCCGTGCCGAGTGCGTCGAGTTCGGCCCGCAGGGCGTCGGCGCCCGGTGCCTCGGGGCCGCTCCGGCTGAGCAGCACCAGGTGCTGGACGCCGTCCTTGGCGAGCCTGCGGGCGACATGGGCGCCGAGGGCGCCGGTGCCGCCGGTGATCAGGACGGTGCCTTCCGGGTCCCAGGCGCGGGCGGACCGCTCGCCGGGCGCCCGTACCAGCCGTCGGGCGAGGACCGCGGAGCCGCGCACCGCCACTTGGTCCTCCCCGTCGAGGCCCGCCAGCGCTCCGGCGAAGCCCGCCGCGGCGCGATCGTCGAGCGTCCCGGGGAGGTCGATCAGACCGCCCCAGCGCTCCGGGTACTCCAGCGCGGCGACCCGGCCGAGACCCCATACGGCGGCCTGGAGCGAGCGGTGCGCGCCGTCCGCGCGGTTCACGGACACGGCGCCCCGGGTGGCGCACCACAACGGCGCGTCGATCCCTGCGTCTCCGAGTGCCTGGAGCAGTACGGCGGTGAGGGCGGCGCCCTCGGGCACGCTGCCCGCGAGGGTCTCGCGCAGCGCCAGGAGCGAGAGGACACCGGAGAGCCGGGTGCCGTCCTCGGCGTGGCCGCCCGGGGCGAGGGCACGCAGTTCCGCGGCCAGTTCCGTCCGGTCGGGGCTGCCCATGGCCAGCCGTACGACCTTGGTGCCGAGCGCGGCCAGCGCGTCGGACACCCAGGAGTCCTCGGTCAGTTCGGCGGGCACCACCGCGAGCCAGGTGCCCGTCAGCGGCCCCCGGTGGGCGAGGGACGCGCCGGCCAGGGCCTTCCAGACGATCCGGTGGCGCCAGCCTTCCACGACCGATTCGTCGTTCCGCTGCCTGCGCCAGTCCAGCAGCGCGGGCAGCACCTTCGACAGGGCGTCGCCCTCGACGTCCAGGGCGGATTCCAGCGTGGCGAAGTCCTCCTGTTCCACGGCGTCCCAGAACGCGCGGTCCGTGGCCCCGGTCTGCCGCGCGTCGGCGCCGGCGGCGGTGGCGCCGGGCATGACGTCCGGCCAGAACCGGCCGTGCTGGAAGGCGTAGGTGGGCAGGTCCAGCCAGGTGGCTCCGGTACCCGCGAAGAACGCGGACCACCGAGGGCTCACCCCGTGGACGTGCAGCCGGGCGATCGCGGTGACGAGCGTGGTCTCCTCGCCCCCGCCCTTGCGCAGGACCGGTACGGCCAGGGCGCCGCCCGGCGCCGTCTCCTGGGCCTGCGCGGAGAGGACCCCGTCCGGGCCCAGTTCAAGGAACGTGGTCACGCCGCGCCGCGCCATCGTCCGTACACCGTCGGCGAAGCGGACGGCCTCGCGGACGTGCCGTACCCAGTACTCCGGCGAGCACAATTCGTCGGCCGTGGCCTGAGCACCGGTCAGATTGGACACCATCGGGATACGGGGCGCCCGGGGTGACAGCGCGGCGACGACGGTGCGGAACTCATCGAGCATCGGCTCCATCAGCGGTGAGTGGAAGGCGCCCGAGACCCGCAGCCTGGTCGTCCTGCGGCCCTGGGCCGCCAGTTGGGCCGCGACCTCCAGGACCGGGTCCTCGGCGCCGGAGATCACCACCGACACCGGACCGTTGACCGCCGCCACGGAGACCCGCTCCGACAGCAGCGGCAGGACCTCCTCCTCGGTGGCCTGTACGGCGACCATCGCGCCACCGGACGGCAGGGCCCCCATCAGCCGGGCACGGGCCACCACCAGCCGGGCCGCGTCCTGAAGCGAGAACACCCCCGCCACATGGGCCGCGGCGATCTCACCGATCGAGTGGCCGGCCACGAAGTCCGGCCTCAGATCCCAGGACTCCACCAGACGGAAGAGCGCCACCTCGATCGCGAACAGCGCGGGCTGGGTGAAGCACGTCCCGTTCAACGGCTCGGCGTCCTCGCCCCACATCACCTCGCGCAGCGAGCGGCCCAGTTCGGCGTCGAGCGCGGCCAGTACGGAGTCCAGCGCCCGCGCGAACACCGGGAAGGCCTCGTACAGTTCGCGTCCCATGCCGAGCCGCTGCGAACCCTGGCCGGAGAAGAGGAACGCGCGCTTCCCGACCCGCTCCACATGGTGCTCGACCAGTTCCGAGGCGGTGGCGCCCGCGGCGAGGGCCGCGAGTCCCGCGAGCAGTCCGTCCCGGTCGGTGACCGTGAGGGCGGCCCGGTGTTCGAAGACCGCCCGGGTCGTCGCGAGCGAGAACGCCAGATCGGTCAGCGGCGCGTCGGGGTGTTCCGTCACCCGGGCATGGAGCCTGCGGGCCTGGGCGCGCAGTGCGTTCCCGGACTTGCCGGAGAGCAGGACCGGCAGCGCCCCCGCCTCACGAACGGGCGCCTCGGGCGCGGTGGGCGCCGGGGCGGGCTCGACCGGCGCCTGCTCCAGGATGACGTGGGCGTTCGTACCGCTGGCACCGAACGAGGAGACTCCGGCGCGGCGCGGGCGGCCCGACTCGGGCCAGGCGACCGCCTCGGTGAGCAGCCGGGCGGCGCCCGCCGTCCAGTCCACATGCGAGGTGGGGGTCTCGGTGTGGAGCGACCTCGGCAGGGTGCCGTGCCGCATCGCCATCACCATCTTGATCACGCCCGCGACACCGGAAGCGGCCTGGGTGTGACCGATGTTGGACTTCAGCGACCCGAGGAGCACCGGGCGTCCCGGGTCACGGTCCTGGCCGTAGGTCGCCAGCAGCGCCTGTGCCTCGATGGGGTCACCGAGCTTGGTGCCGGTGCCGTGGGCCTCGATGGCGTCCACCTCGGCGGCCGTCAGAGCGGAGTTGGCGAGCGCTTGGCGGATCACCCGCTGCTGGGCGGGTCCGCTGGGCGCGGTCAGTCCGTTGGAGGCGCCGTCCTGGTTGATGGCGGAGCCGCGCAGGACCGCCAGGACGTGGTGGCCGCTGCGTCGGGCGTCGGAGAGCCGCTCGACGACGAGGATGCCCACGCCCTCGGACCAGCCGGTGCCGTCGGCGTCCTCGGAGAACGCCTTGCAGCGGCCGTCGGGCGACAGCGCGCCCTGGGCGCTGAATTCGACGAAGCCCGCGGGGGTGGCCATCACGGTCACACCGCCGGCCAGCGCGATCGAGCACTCGCCGGAACGCAGCGCCTGGGCCGCCAGATGCAGCGCGACCAGCGACGAGGAGCAGGCGGTGTCGACGGAGACGGTGGGTCCCTGGAGACCGAAGGAGTACGCGAGGCGGCCGGACAGGAGGCTCGCCGACTGGGCCGTCTCCCACTGTCCCGCCTCGGCCGGCGGCCGGTAGTCGCCGCTGCCGCCGCCGACGTAGACGCCGGTGGTGCTGCCCCGCAGGGTCGCCGCGTCGATGCCCGCGCGCTCCAGCGCCTCCCAGGCCGTTTCGAGCACGATGCGCTGCTGCGGGTCCATCACGATGGCCTCGCGCGGCGAGATGCCGAAGACCGCGGGGTCGAAGTCGGCGGCGTCGTGGAGGAAACCGCCGTTTCCGGTGGTGCTGCGGCCGCGTCCGCCCTCCGGCGGACCGCCGAGCAGGGTGTCCAGGTCCCAGCCTCGGTCGGTGGGGAACTCGCCTACGGCGTCGGTCTCGTCCATGACGAGCCGCCACAGGTCTTCGGGCGAGCCGATACCACCGGGGTAGCGGCAGGCCATGCCGACGATGGCGACGGGGTCGTCGCCGGTACGGGCCGAGGCCACCACGGGGGCCGCGGGGTCCGGCAGTTCGCCGAGCAGCAGGCCGCGCAGATGACCGGCGAGTTCGGCCGGGGTCGGGTGGTCGAAGACCAGGGTGGCGGGCAGGGTGACGCCGGTCGTGGCCGTGAGCTGGTTGCGCAGATCGACAGCGGTCAGCGAGTCGAACCCGAGGTCGCTGAAGGGCAGATCGGGTTCGACGACCGTCGCGTCCGGGTGTCCGAGGACGAGGGCGACCTTGTCGGTGACCAGCGTGAGCAGGGCGTCGGCGCGCTCCGCCGCGGGCAGTGCCAGCAGCCCCAGCCGGTAGGTACCGGCCGCGGGCCGCTCGTCGCCGCGGTCGCGTTCGACCGCGGCGATGGCCTCGCGTGCTTCGGGCAGGGCGGAGAGCAGGGCGCTGCGGCGGGCCCTGGTGAAGGCAGGTGCGAAGGTCTCCCAGCGCACATCGGCCACGGTCACGGCGGGCTCGCCGTCCGCGACGGCGCGGCCGAGCGCGGCGAGTGCCGCGTCGGTGTCCAGCACCGGCAGTCCGTTCATCCGCAGATGCGCGGCCATGCTCATGTCGACCACGCCCGACCAAGCGCTCCAGGAGACGGAGAGGGCGGTGGCGCCCCGGGCGCGGCGCTGCCGGGCGAAGGCGTCGAGGTACGCGCCGAACGCGGCCTCGTCCGCCTGGCCCCGGACGCCCCAGACCCCGGCGATCGTGCCGAAGAGGACGAACGCGTCGAGCGGCCGGTCGCCGAGGACGGTGTCGAGCCGGCGCACCGCGGCGAGCGCGGCGGCGAGGCTCCCGGATCGGGAGTCGGCGGATCCGCGGTCGTCGGCACCGGTGATCTCTTCCGCGTGGATCACCGCGGTCAGCGGCGTGTCCTCGGGGAGCGCGTCGAGCAGCGCGGTCAGCGCCTCGGGGGCGGCGGCGTCGGAGAGGTCGGAGGGGGCGGAGAGGTCGCAGACGGCGAAGGTGACGGTGGCGCCGAGCCGCTTCAGTTCGGCTTCGAGCGCGTCGGCCCCGGCGAGATCGGAGGCGTGACGACCGGTCAGCACGAGGTGCCTGGCGCCCTCGCGGGCCAGTCGGCGGGCGGCCCGGCCGCCCATCGCTCCCGTACCGCCGGTGATGAGCACGGTGCCGGTGGGGCGCCAGGAGGCGCCGGACGGGTTGGCCGCCGTGGTGGTGGCGCGGACCAGCCGGCGTCCGAGTGCTCCGCTCGCGCGGACCGCGATCTGGTCCTCGCTGTCCTGAGTGTGACGGTCCGTCAGGATCGCCGCGAAGGTGGCGCCGGTGCGGTCGTCGATCGTGCTGGGGAGGTCGATCAGACCTCCCCAGCGGTCGGGGCGCTCCAACGCGGCGACCCGGCCCCGGCCCCATACGGCGGCCTGTCCGGCGCTGAGCGGCGGCTCGGAGGGCGTCACGGAGACGGCGCCCCGGGTGACGCACCACAGCGGCGCGTCGATCCCCGCCTCGTCCAGGGCCGTCCCCAGCGCGTCGGGCCAGGTGGCATCGGACGGCAGGTCCCTGGCGCCCGTGGCGTCCGTGGCATCCAGGGCCCCTGTGGCGAGCAGGGAGACAACGCCGGTGTAGGGGGATCCGTCCCGGTTCGCGCGTGCCGTGGCCAGTAGTTCGGCCAGTCCGAGGGGGTCGGCGGGGTCGGCCGAGACCGTGTCCAGGCGGACCGTGCCCGTACGCAGCGCCTCGACGACGGCGCGGTGCCACGGCGAGTCGGCGCCCGATTCCATGATCACCAGCCAGTCGCCGGACGGCTCGGTCACGGCCGGTGCGGCGAGCGGTGTCCAGGTCTCGTGGTAGCGCCAGTCGGCGCCGACGGCCTGCTCGCCCCTGCGGCGGCGCCAGGCGGTGAGCGCGGGCACCATCGCGGTGACGGTGTCGCCGTCCAGGTCCAGCGAGGCGGCCAGCGACTCCAGGTCCTCGCGTTCCACCGCCGACCAGAACTCGGCCTCCACCGGGTCGGCCGCCCCGGCGGCGGCGAGCGCGGCGGGTTCGGGCCAGTACCGCTCGCGCTGGAAGGCGTACGTCGGCAGTTCGACCCGGTGCGCGCCCAGCCCCTCGAAGAAGGCGGCCCAGCGCGGTCCCGTGCCCCGCGTGTGCAGCGCGGCCAGCGCGGCGACCACGGCCGCCTCCTCGCCCTGCTCCTTGCGCAGGAGCGGCACCACCACGGGCGCGGGCTCGACACCGTCCAGGCTCTGCTGGGCCATCGCGGCGAGCACCCCGTCGGGGCCCAGTTCCACGAATGTCCCGACCCCGGCGTCCCGCAGGGTGCGCACGCCGTCGGCGAACCGTACGGCTTCGCGGGCGTGCCGCACCCAGTAGGCGGGCGAGCGCAGTTCGTCCGCCGTCGCCAGGGCGCCGGTCAGGTTGGAGACCACCGGGATACGGGGCTCCTCGTAGCCGAGTCCCTCGGTGACCCGGGCGAAGTCCGCCAGCATCGGGTCCATCAGCGGCGAGTGGAAGGCGTGCGAGACCCGCAGTCGGCTGGTGCGACGTCCGTCGGCGGCGAACGCCTCGGCGATCTCCAGGACGGCGTTCTCGGCACCGGCGATGACCAGTGCGCGCGGGCCGTTGACCGCCGCGATCGAGACATCGTCGGCCGTCAGCGGCGCGACTTCGTCCTCGGTGGCCTGGAGGGCGACCATCGCGCCGCCCTGCGGGAGCGCCTGCATGAGCGTGGCGCGGGCCGCGACCAGCCGGCAGGCGTCCGCCAGCGAGAACACCCCCGCCACATGCGCGGCGGCGATCTCACCGATGGAGTGACCGGCCACGAAGTCCGGGGTCAGGCCCCAGGATTCGGCGAGCCGGAAGAGCGCGACCTCGATCGCGAACAGCGCGGGCTGGGTCCATCCCGTCTCGTCGAGCAGCTCCGCCTCGAAGGTGCCCGGGTCGGCGAACAGCACTTCCCTGAGCGGGAATTCGAGCTCGGTGTCCAGATGGGCGAGGACCGCGTCCAGGGCTTCGGCGAACACCGGGAACCGCTCGTACAGCTCGCGGCCCATGGCGCCGCGCTGGCTGCCCTGGCCGGAGAAGAGGAACGCGGTCCTGCCGGGGGCGCGGCTCGCCACACCGCGCGCGCTCTCCCGTACGCCGTCGGCGCCGGCCAGCAGCACCGCGCGGTGCGGGAAGACCGTACGGTCCGTGGCGAGCGAGCGGCCGATGTCCAGTGGGGACAGGCCGCTGTGGGCCGCCGCGAAGGAGGTGACCCGGTCGATCTGGGCCTGAAGCGCCTCGCGGGTCCGGCCGGAGACGAGCCACGGCACGACGGCCGGGGTGGCGACGGGCTCGGCGGTCTCCCGCGTCGGTGCTTCGACAGCCGGTGCCTGCTCGACGATGACATGCGCGTTCGTACCGCTGACACCGAACGCCGAGACTCCGGCGCGGCGCGGGCGGCCGGTCTCCGGCCATGCCTCCGGTTCGGTGAGCAGCCGCACGTCGCCCGCCGTCCAGTCGACATGCGTGGAGGGGGCGTCGATGTGCAGCGACTTGGGCAGGGTGCCGTGCCGCATCGCCAGCAGCATCTTGATGACACCCGCGACACCGGCGGCGGCCTGGGTGTGGCCGATGTTGGACTTGACGGTGCCGAGCAGCAGCGGGCGTTCCCGGTCGCGGCCGTATGTGGTGAGCAGGGCCTGGGCCTCGATCGGGTCCCCCAGGGTGGTGCCGGTGCCATGCGCCTCGACGGCGTCGATGTCGCGGGCGGTCAGTCCGGCGTCGGCGAGCGCCTGCCGGATGACGCGCTGCTGCGAGGGTCCGTTGGGGGCGGTCAGTCCGTTGGACGCGCCGTCCTGGTTGACGGCGGTGGAGCGGATGATGCCGTGCACCTGGTGTCCCTCGCGTACGGCGTCGGAGAGCCGTTCCAGGACGAGGACGCCGACGCCCTCGGACCAGGCGGTGCCGTCGGCGGCGTCGGAGAACGCCTTGCAGCGGCCGTCGGGGGCCAGTCCGCCCTGGGTGGAGAACTCGACGAAGGAGTCGGGGCTCGACATCACGGAGACACCGCCCGCGATCACCAGCGAGCATTCACCGGCGCTCAGTGCCTTCCCGGCCCAGTGCAGCGCGACCAGCGAGGAGGAGCAGGCGGTGTCGATGGTGACGGCCGGGCCCTCCAGCCCGAGGGCGTAGGAGAGCCGGCCCGACATGACGCTGGCGGTGTTGCCCGTGGCCACATACCCCTGGACGTCGGAGACGGATTGGCGCAGCAGGGTGGGGTAGTCCTGGCCGTTGGTGCCGACGAAGACGCCGGTGGTGGAGCCGCGCAGAGCGGACGGGTCGATTCCGGCGCGCTCCAGCGCTTCCCAGGCCGCTTCGAGCAGCAGGCGCTGCTGCGGGTCCATCGCCAGCGCCTCGCGCGGCGAGATACCGAAGAAGCGGGCGTCGAAGTCGGCGACCCCGGTGAGGAATCCGCCTTCGAGGGTGTCGGAGGCGCCCGCGCGGAGGGCGTCGATGTCCCAGCCCCGGTCGTCCGGGAAGCGGGTGATGCCGTCCCCGCCCCGGTCCAGCAGCTGCCACAGCTCCTCGGGCGAGGAGACGCCGCCGGGGAAGCGGCAGCTGATGCCGACGACGGCGATCGGGTCGTCGTCGAGCGGGTTTCCCCCTGCCACCGGCGCGGCGGCGGGTTCCGGCAGCGAGCCGAGGAGTTCGGCGAGCAGGAAGGCGGCCAACTCGCGCGGGGTCGGCTGGTCGTAGACGAGCGTGACGGGGAGGCTGAGCCCGGTGGCGGCCGCGAGCCCATTGCGCAGTTCGAGTGTGGTCAGCGAGTCGAAGCCGAGGTCACGGAAGGGCCGGTCGTCCTCGATGGCACCGGCGTCGGAGTGGCCGAGCACGGCGGCCACTTGACCGCGCAGCAGGTCCCGCAGGTGTCCGCCGCGCTCGGCCGCGGGGAGTCCCGCGAGCCGCTGCCGTAGCTCCGGCTCCCCGTCGACGGCGCCGGACGGGGCGGTGGCGGACTGCCGTACCTCGGGCAGGTCGCCGACCAGCGGCAGGGGGCGGGTCGGCGCGAAGGCGCGCAGGAAGCGGATCCAGTCGATGTCGGCGAGCGCGAGGGCGGTGTCGTCCCGCTCGATGGCGCGGAGCAGGGCGCGGACGGCGGGTTCCGGGGCGAGCGGCTCGAAACCGCCGCGCCGTACGCGGGTCTCGATCTCGGCAGCGTCGGCGACCATGCCGGATCCGGCCCAGGGGCCCCAGGCCACCGAGAGCGCGGTCTGTCCGTGGGCGCGCCGGTATTCGGCGAGGGCGTCCAGATAGGCGTTGGCCGCGGCGTAGTTGCCCTGTCCCGCGGCGCCGAAGACGCCCGCCGTGGAGGAGAAGAGGACGAACGCGGACAGCGGCAGCCGGGCGGTCAGTTCATGCAGATTGCGCGCGGAGGCGACCTTCGCGTCCAGGACGGTCCTGAAGCTGTCCTGGGTCAGCGCGTCCACCACGCTGTCCGCGACCACACCGGCCGTGTGGAAGACCGCGCCGAGCGGGGCGTCCTCGGGGAGGGCACCGAGCAGGGCGGCCAGTTCCTCGCGGTCGGCGACATCGCAGGCCGTGATGGTGACCCGGGCGCCGAGTCCGGTCAGTTCGGCGCGCAGCGCGTCGGCGCCCGGGGCGTCCTCGCCGCGCCGGCTGACGAGCAGCAGATGTTCGGCGCCGGCGCGGGCGAGCCCCCGGGCGACATGCCCGCCGAGGCCGCCGGTACCGCCGGTGATCAGGATGGTGCCGGACGGGTCGAAGGGCCCTGTGCCGCTCCCCGCGGCGGGGCTGTGGGCGAGCCGGCGTACGAAGACGCCGGAGGCGCGTACGGCCGCCTCGCTCTCGCCGCCGGTCCCGGCCAGGACGCCGCGCAGCCTGCGCGCGGTGTGGGTGTCGAGCCGCTCGGGCAGATCGACGCAGCCGCCCCAGCGGTCGGGATGTTCCAGCGCGATGACGCGGCCGAGGCCCCATACGGCGGCCTGGTCGAGTCCGACCACCGTCTCGGAGCGGCCCACGGAGACCGCGCCGCGGGTGACCGTCCACAGCGGCGCGCCGATACCGGCGTCGCCGAGCGCCTGTACGGCGACGGTGGTCAGCGCGAGGGAGTCCGGTACGCCTGTGCGTGACACGCTCTCGCAGCCGGCGAGGCCGAGCAGTGACAGGACCCCGGCGAACTCCCCGTGCTCGGCGTGGAGTTCGGCGAGCCGGGCGGCGAGCGCGGTCCGGTCGGCGCCGGTGACCTCGCAGCTGACGGTCCGGGTGGCGAGGGCGCGCACGACCTCGTCGGACCACTCGGCGTCCTCCGTGCGGGGCGCGGCGAGGACGAGCCAGCGGCCGGTGAGCGCGGTCGGCGCGGTGGATCCGGTCCCCGGCTTCCAGGTGACCCGGTAGCGCCAGGCGTCCATCTCGGACTGTTCGTCGCGGCGGCGGCGCCAGGCGGTGAGCGCCGGGACCATCGCGGTGACGGTCGCGTCGTCGAGGCCCAGCGAGGCGGTGAGCGCGCCGATGTCGTCCCGTTCGACGGCCGACCAGAACTCGGCGTCCGCCGCGCTGCCCGCGCTCACCGGCGTATCCGTGACGGCGAGCGTGTCGGGCCAGTAGCGCTCGCGCTGGAAGGCGTAGGTGGGCAGTTCGATCCGGCGCGCGCCGGTGTCCGCGAAGTACGCGGCCCAGTCGATGTCCACGCTGTGGGCGTGCGCCCCGGCCAGCGCGGTGACGACCGTCCGCTCCTCGGTCCTGCCCGCCCGCAGCAGCGGCAGCAGTCCGGTGTCCGGCGCGTCGGTGAGGCACTCCCTGGCCAGGCCGCAGAGCACACCGTCGGGGCCGGTCTCCAGGAACGTAACGACGCCGCCCTGGGCCGAGAGCCAGTTGATCCCGTCGGCGAAGCGGACGGCCTGACGTACGTGCGTGACCCAGTACTCCGGGGTGCGAACCTGGTCGTCGGTGGCGAGCGAACCGGTGACGTTGGAGACGAGGGGGATCACCGGCGGGTGGTAGGTGATGCCCCGCGCGACCCGGGCGAAGTCGTCGAGCATGGCGTCCATCAGCGGCGAGTGGAAGGCATGGCTCACCCGCAGCCGCTTGGTCTTGCGGCCGTCGGCCGCGATCGTCGCGGCGATGTCGAGGACGGCCTCCTCGGCGCCCGCGACAACGAGCGACGCCGGGCCGTTGACGGCGGCGATGGACACCTCGTCCTCGCGTCCGGCGAGCAGCGGCAGGACCTCGTCCTCGGCGGCCTGGAGGGAGATCATGGCGCCGCCCTCGGGCAGCGCCTGCATCAGCCGGCCGCGCGCCACCACCAGGGCGCACGCGTCCTCCAGGTCGAACACCCCGGCGACATGGGCGGCGGCGAGTTCACCGATGGAGTGCCCGGCCAGATAGTCCGGGGTGAGGCCCCAGGACACGGCCAGCCGGAACAGCGCCACCTCGATGGCGAAGAGCGCGGGCTGCGCGTACTCGGTGCGGTCGAGCAGGGCCGCTTCCGCCGAGCCCTCGGCGGAGAACAGGATCTCGCGCAGCGGCCGGTCGAGCGCGCCGTCGACCCGCGCCAGTACGGCGTCGAGCGCGTCGGCGAAGACGGGGAACCGCTCGTACAGCTCCCGGCCCATGCCGGGGCGCTGGCTGCCCTGGCCGGTGAAGAGGAACGCCGTACGGCCGCGGCCCGTACCGCCCTCGACGACCCCGGGGCCTGGCAGTCCGTCGCGCAGGGCCAGCAGGCCCCGCAGCAGTTCGTCGCGCTCCCCCGCCACCACGGCGGCGCGGCGCTCCAGACCGGCCCGGGAGGTGGCCAGGGAGTAGGCGAGGTCGGTGAGGCGCGCGTCGGGGCGCTCCCGCACCAGCGAGAGCAGCCGGCCCGCCTGGGCGCGCAGCGCGCTCTCGCTCCTGGCGGAGACCACCAGCGGGAGGAGGCCGGGGCGGGGCTCGCCGCCGGGTGCCGCTCCTTCTGCGGGCACCTCGGCGGGCTCGTCGGCGGGCTCGTCGGCGGGCTCGTCGGCGGGGGCCTGTTCGAGGATGGTGTGCGCATTGGTGCCGCTGAGTCCGAAGGATGAGACGGCGCCGCGGCGCGGGCGGCCGGTCTCGGGCCAGTCGGTCCGCTCGGTCAGCAGCCCGATGGCGCCGGAGGACCAGTCCACGTGCGAGGACGGGGTGTCGACGTGCAGGGTCTTCGGCACGATGCCCTGCTGGAGCGCGTGCACCATCTTGATCACACTGGCGACGCCGGAGGCCATCTGGGTGTGGCCGATGTTGCTCTTCACCGAGCCGAGGAGCAGGGGCCGTTCGGCGTCCCGGTCCTGTCCGTAGGTGGTGAGCAGCGCCTGCGCCTCGATGGGGTCGCCCAGCGCGGTGCCGGTGCCGTGGCCCTCGATGACATCGATCTCGCGTGACTCAAGTCCGGCGTTGGCCAGGGCCTGGCGGATGACCCGCTGCTGCGAGGGGCCGTTGGGGGCGGTCAGTCCGTTGGAGGCGCCGTCCTGGTTGACGGCGGAGCCCCGTACGACCGCGAGTACGGTGTGGCCGTTGCGCCGTGCGTCGGAGAGGCGCTCCAGCAGGACCAGTCCGACGCCCTCGGCGAGCGTCATGCCGTCGGCGGCCTCGGCGTACGCCTTGCAGCGGCCGTCGGCCGCGAGCGCCCGCTGCCTGCTGAAGCCGACGAAGGCGCTGGGGGTGGACATGATGCTGACGCCGCCGGCGAGCGCGAGGGAGCTCTCGCCGTCGCGCAGCGACTGGCAGGCCAGATGCAGCGCGACCAGCGAGGAGGAGCAGGCGGTGTCGAGGGTGACGGCCGGTCCCTCGAAGCCGAAGAGATAGGAGACCCGGCCGGACAGCACGCTGGAGAGCGTGCCGGTGATCATGTGGCCCTCTGAGCCCTCCGCGGAGTTGGCCACGCTGGACGCGTAGTCCTGGTAGCTGGCGCCGATGAAGGTGCCGGTGCGGCTGGAGCGCTGGGCGACGATGTCGATCCCGGCGTGTTCGAAGGCTTCCCAGGCCGTTTCCAGCAGCAGGCGCTGCTGCGGGTCCATCGACATGGCCTCGCGCGGCGAGATGCCGAAGAAGCCGGGGTCGAAGTCGGCGACGTCCCGCAGGAATCCGCCCTGGACGGAGTAGGTCCTGCCGGAGCGGTCCGGGTCGGGGTCGTAGAGCGCCTCGGCGTCCCAGCCGCGGTCGGCGGGGAAGCCGGAGATGGCATCCGTACCGTTCAGGACGAGCTTCCACAGCTCTTCCGGTGAGGTGACCCCGCCGGGGTAGCGGCAGCTCATGCCGACGATGGCGATCGGATCGTCGTCGGCCCCGGAGAGGGCCCCGGATCGAGACGCGGGGACGGGCGCGGGGAGCGCGGGCGCCCCGGTGGCGCTCCGCGCGCCGGCCAGTTCGGCGCGGAGGAATCCGGCGAGCGCGGCGGGGCTCGGATGGTCGAAGACCATGGTCGTGGGCAGCGTCAGCCCGGTGACGGAGGCGAGACGGTTGCGCAGTGCGACGGCGGTGAGCGAGTCGAAACCGACGTCACGGAAGGCCCGTTGGTCGGGCAGGGCGTCGGGCGACGAGAGGCCGAGGACGGCCATGGCTTCGGCGCGCACGACCTCCAGCACCAGCCGGTCCTGCTCGGCGGCGGACAGCGCGCGCAGCCTGGCCGTGAACTCGCCCTCCTCGACGGTGCCGGTGCTCTGCCCTGCGGCCTCGGTGAGCGCCCGGACCTCGGGGACCTCGGTGAACAGGGCCGTGGGGCGGCTTGAGGTGTAGACGGGGTAGTACGTCTCCCAGTCGACGTCGGCGACCGCGATGACGCTCTCGTCGTCGTCCAGGGCCCGCTTCAGTCCGGTCAGCGCCAGTTGCGGGTCCATGAACTCCAGACCGCTGCGGCGGATCAGCTTCGGGTCGACGCGGCCGGCCTTGATGTCGTCCGCCCAGATGCCCCAGGACAGGGAGGTGGCGCGCAGCCCGCGGGCGCGCCGGTGGGCGGCGAGCGCGGCGAGATAGGCGTTGCCCGCCACATAGGCGGCGTGTGCCCCGCTGCCCCACATACCGGCGGTGGACGAGTAGAGGATCAGGTCGTCCAGGTCGTCGTTGTCGAGGAGTTCGTCCAGGACCTGGGCGCCGGTCACCTTCGCGTGCAGGACGCGGGAGAAGGCGTCCATGGTGGTCTCGGCCAGCGAGTACAGCTCGATGAGCGCGGCGGTGTGGACGACCGTGCGTACGGTACGGCCCTGGGCCTTGAGGTCATCGAGGAGCGCGGCGACGGCTTCGCGGTCGGTCACGTCGCAGGCGACGGCGGTGGCCTGCGTACCCGACGCGGTGAGTTCGGCGACGAGTTCGGCGGCGCCCGGGGCGTCCATGCCCCGGCGGCTCATCAGCACCAGATGCTCGGCGCCCTGTCCGGCCAGCCAGCGGGCGAGGTGCGGGGCGAGAGTGCCGGAGCCGCCGGTGACGAGTGTGGTGCCGCGCGGTGTCCAGTCGCGGGAGATCCCCTGCTCACCGGCCCCGGCGCGGACGATGCGGCGGGCGAAGAGACCGGAGGAGCGGATGGCGAGCTGGTCCTCCTCGCCCAGCGCGCCCGAGAGCGCGGCGGCGAGCCGTTCGGCCGCGCGCCGGTCGAGCGTGTCCGGCAGGTCGATGACGCCGCCCCAGCGCTGCGGGTGCTCCAGCGCGGTGGTCCAGCCGACGCCCGACACCAGTGCCTGGACGGGGGAGGTGACCTCGTCGGAGCGGCCGGTGGAGACCGCGCCCCGGGTGAGGAACCAGAGGGGGGCCTCGCTTCCGGCGTCGCCCAGGGCCTGGACCAGCGAGACGGTCAGGGCCAGTCCGAGCGTCAGCCCTGGGTGGCGCTCGCCGGGCTCCTCGGCGGCGGCGAGCGTCGAGACGACCCCGGCGAACTCACCGGCCTCGGCCAGCCGTTGGGCGAGGACCGCGCGGTCCACGCACGGCTCGTCGAGCACCAGCCGCATCACCTGGGCGCCCTGGCCTGCGAGCGCGTCGGCCACCTCACCCGTGTCATGGCCCTCGGCGGACACGACGAGCCAGCAGCCCTTCGGCGACCGCCGCGCAACGGTGCTCAGCGGCGTCCAGGACACCCGGTAGCGCCAGGACTCGACGGTGGAGCGGTCCCTGCGGGACCTGCGCCACGCCGACAGCGCGGGCAGCACGGCGGCCACGGAGTCCTCGTCCGTGCCCAGGGTGGAGGTCAGCGCGGACAGGTCCGCCCGCTCCACCGCCGTCCAGAACTCCTCGTCGACGGGGTCGGCGGCGACCGCGTGCCCGGGGGCGGGCGCTATGGCCCAGAGCCTTTCGTGCTGGAAGGCATAGGTCGGCAGATCGACCCGGCGGGCGTCCGTGCCCGCGAAGAGTCCGGCCCAGTCGGCCTCGACTCCGCGTACGTGGGCCTCGGCGACCGAGAGCAGGAAGCGCGAGAAACCGCCCTGGTCGCGGCGCAACGTGCCGGTGGCGACGGCCGGTTCGGCCGTCTCGTCGATCATGTCCTGGACCGACATGGTCAGTACGGGATGCGAGCTGACCTCGATGAAGGCGCGGTGACCGGTGTCCAGCAGATCGCGTACGGCGTCGGCGAAGAGGACCCGCCGGCGCAGATTGCGGAACCAGTAGCCCGCGTCCATCTGTTCGGTGTCCAGCCAGTCACCGGTCATGGTCGAGAAGAACGGGACGTCGCAGGCGCGCGGGGTGACCGGCGCCAGGACGGCGAGGAGTTCGTCGCGCAGGTCCTCGACCTGTGCGGAGTGTGAGGCGTAGTCCACGGCGACCCGACGGACCCGTACGTCCTCGGCCGTCAGCTCGGCCGCCAGTTCGTCCAGCGCCTCGGGTTCACCGGAGACCACGACCGAGCGCGGCCCGTTGACCGCGGCCACCGACACCCGGCCCGACCAGGACTCCAGCCGGCTTTCCAGCTGATCCACCGGGAGCGCCACGGACATCATTCCGCCGCGTCCGGCCAGCGCCCGGCCGATGGCCTGGCTGCGCAGCGCGACGACCCGGGCGCCGTCCCGCAGGGACAGCGCGCCGGAGACGACGGCCGCCGCGATCTCGCCCTGCGAGTGGCCCACCACCGCGGCGGGCTCCACACCCCGGGAGCGCCAGAGGGCCGCCAGCGACACCATGACCGCGAACGAGGCGGGCTGGACGACATCGACGCGCTCCAGCGTGGGGGCGCCCGCCGCCTCCCGCAGCACATCGACGAGGGACCAGTCCACGAACTCACCGAGAGCGGCGGCGCATTCGCCGATCCGCTCGGCGAAGACCGGTGATTCCGCCAGCAGTCGGGCGCCCATTCCGGCCCACTGCGAGCCCTGTCCGGGGAAGACGAAGACCGTCTTGCCCTCGACATCGGCCACGCCCCGGGCCACCACGGCCGACGGTCCGTCGGCCGCGACGGCACGCAGGGCCGCCAGCGGGTCGCAGTCCTCGCCGGGCACCACCACGGCGCGGTGCTCGAAGACCGAGCGGGACGCGACGAGCGAGAAGCCCAGATCGATCGGGCGGGGCGCGGGGGCGGCGTGCTCGACGTACGAGACGAGCCGGGCCGCCTGCTCGCGCAGCGCGGCGCCGGTCCTGGCCGAGACGGCCCAGGGGACGACGCCGCCCGCGACGGACACCGGCGAAGGCGCGGGAGCGGCCTCTTCGGCACCCTCGGGCTCCTCGGCCAGGGGCGCCTGCTCAAGCAGCGTATGGGCGTTGGTGCCGCTGATACCGAACGACGAGACGGCGGCCCGGCGCGGGCGGCCGGTCTCGGGCCACTGGACGCTCTCGTGCAACAGCCGCACCGTACCGGAGGACCAGTCCACGTGCGAGGACGGGTTCTCGGCGTGGAGCGTCCTCGGGAGGACGCCGTGGCGCAGCGCCATCACCATCTTGATGACGCCCGCGACACCGGCGGCGGACTGGGTGTGCCCGATGTTGGACTTGACCGAACCGAGCAGCAGGGCGCGCTCCGGGTCGCGGTCCGCGCCGTAGGTCGCCAGCAGCGCCTGCGCCTCGATCGGGTCACCGAGCGGCGTGCCGGTGCCGTGTGCCTCCAAGGCGTCGATGTCGGCGGGGGCGAGTCGGGCGTTGGCCAGCGCCTGCCGCATCACACGCTGCTGCGAGGGGCCGTTGGGGGCGGTGAGTCCGTTGGACGCGCCGTCCTGGTTGATCGCCGAGCCACGGATCACCGCGAGGACGGGGTGTCCGTTGCGCTGGGCGTCGGAGAGCCGTTCGACCAGCAGGATGCCGACGCCCTCGGCGAGCGTCATGCCGTCCGCCTCGTCGGAGAACGCCTTGCAGCGGCCGTCCCGCGCGAGGGCCCGCTGCCGGCTGAACGCGACGAACGGCGCGGGCGTGGTCATGATGGTGGCGCCGCCCGCGACGGCCAGCGTGGATTCGCCGTTGCGCAGCGACTGGCAGGCCAGATGCAGTGCGACCAGCGAGGACGAGCAGGCGGTGTCGACGGTGACGGCGGGGCCTTCGAGCCCGAAGACATACGCGATACGTCCGGACAGGACGCTGGGGCTGCTGCCGGTGACCATATGGCCCTCGGCGCCGTCGCCCGCTCCGAGTCCGTAGTCCTGGTAGCTGGAGCCGATGAAGGTGCCGGTCAGAGTGGAGCGGGCCTCGGCGGGGTCGATCCCGGCGCGCTCGAAGGACTCCCAGGTGGTCTCCAGCAGCAGCCGCTGCTGGGGGTCCATCACCAGCGCCTCGCGCGGGGAGATACCGAAGAACGTGGGGTCGAACGCGTCGGCCTCGTGCAGGAATCCGCCGAGCGTCGAGTAGGTCCTGCCCTGCCGGTCGGGGTCGGGGTCGAAGAGCCCCTGGGCGTCCCAGCCGCGGTTGACGGGGAATTCCGTCACCGCGTCCGTGCCGTCGGTGACCAGGTCCCACAGCTGTTCCGGGGAGTCGGCGCCGCCGGGGAAGCGGCAGCTCATGGCGATGATGGCGATGGGCTCGTCGTCGGCCGCGCCGGTGGCGACCGGGCCCGCCGTCTCCAGGACGGAGCCGAGGATCTCGGCGCGCAGATACCGCGCCAGCTCCAGCGGGGTCGGATAGTCGAAGACCATGGTGCTCGGCAGGGTGAGGCCGGTGACGCCGGAGAGCCGCTTGCGCAGTTCGACGGCGGTCAGCGAGTCGAAGCCGATGTCGCGGAACGCGCGTCCTTCCGGTACACCGTCGGCGGAGCCGTGGCCGAGGACCGCCGCGGCCTCGCTACGTACGAGATCGGCGAGGAACCGGTCCCGCTCGGGCTCGTCCAGTGCGCGTACGCGCGAGACGAACTCGGGGGCGCTGCCCGCGCCGTCCTGTTCGGCCGCGCTCGCGAGCGCCTGTACCTCGGGCAGGGCGGCGAGCAGCGCGCTGGGACGTACGGAGGTGAAGACCGGCGCGTAGCGCTCCCAGTCGACATCGGCGACCGTGACGGTGGTGTCCCGCTGGACGACGGCGCGGCGCAGTTCGGTCATGGCCCGGCCGGGCTCCAGGAAGCCGAGTCCCTGGCGCTTGAGGGTGCCGGAGACCGTCTCGTCGGCGGCCATACCGGCTTCGGCCCAGGGACCCCAGGCGATGGAGGTGGCGGTCAGTCCCCGGGCGCGCCGGTGCTCGGCGAGGGCGTCGAGATAGGCGTTGGCGGCGCCGTAGGCGCTCTGGCCGCCGCTGCCCCAGACACCGGCGATGGAGCCGAAGAGGACGAACAGATCGAGTTCGCGGTCCCCGAGCAGGGCGTCGAGATGGGCGGCGCCCGCCAGCTTCGCGGAGGTCAGCTCGGCGAACTCGGCGGGGGTCAGCTCGGCCAGCGGGCCGTACTGGCCGACGCCCGCGGTGTGCACCACACCGGTCAGCGGCAGTTCGGCCGGAATGCCCGCGAGTACGGCGGCGAGCGCCTCGCGGTCGGCGGCGTCGCAGCGGACGATCTCAACGCGGGCGCCCAACTCCTCCAGCTCGGCGCGGAGTTCGGCCGCGCCGGGCGCGTCGGGGCCACGCCGGGAGGTCAGGACCAGGTTCTCGGCGCCGGAGCGGGCCAGCCAGCGGCCGACCTCGGCGCCGAGGCCACCGGTGCCACCGGTGACCAGGACGGTGCCCCGGGCGGTGAACTCCCCGGCGGCGGGCAGCGCGTCGACGGTGTACCGGACGAGTCGGCGGCCGCAGACGCCGGCGGCGCGCAGCGCCACCTGGTCCTCGCCGTCGCGGGCGTCCTTCGTGGCCAGCACGCCCGCGAGCCGCTGGGCGGCTTGCTGGTCGAGGGTGCCGGGCAGATCGATCAGCCCGCCCCAGAGCCGTGGGTACTCCAGGGCCACGGTCCTGCCCAGTCCCCAGGTGGCGGCCTGGGCGGGGTGGGTGACCGGGTCGGCGGGGCCGGTGGACACGGCGCCACGGGTGACCGTCCAGAGCCGTCCCCGGGATCCGGTGTCGTCCAGTGTTTGGACGAGCGCGAGCGTCAGGGCGAGGCCGTTGGTGAGCGGGGCGTGGCTGTCGCTGGGGCGCTCGTCCAGCGGGAGCAGGGAGAGCACCTGGGCGGCGCTGTCGAAGCCCTCGGTGGCTTCGAGCCGCGCGGCCAGCGTCCGCCGGTCGGCGCACGAGGGATCGAGGACGAGGCGGCATACCCGCGCGCCGTGGGCGCTGAGCGCGCGCGTCAGTCGCTCGGCGAGATCGCCGCCGTCCCCGTCGGTGTCCTCGACGTCGCTGGTGACGAGCAGCCAGCTGCCGTCCAGGACCGGCGCGGCCGGCTTGTCGAGACGGGTCCACTCGACGCGGTAGCGCAGCGAGTCCAGCAGGGTCTTCTCCTGGTTGCCGCGGCGCCAGGAGGTCAGCGCGGGCAGCAGGGAGCCGAGGGAGTCGTGTTCCTGTTCGCCCAGGCCGAGGAGGGCGGCCAGCTCATCGGCGTCGCCGCGCTCCACGGCGGCCCACAGCCGCTGGTCCCCCGGGTCGGCGGTCGCCGGACCCGAGGCCGGTGGCAGCTCGGGCCAGTAGTACGTGTGCTGGAAGGCGTAGGTCGGCAGATCGACGCGGCGGGCGCCGCTGCCCGCGAAGTAGGCCGGCCAGTCGACGGTGACGCCCTGGACCTGGAGCCTGGCCAGCGCGGTGGTGACGGCCGCCGCCTCGGCGCGGTCGGCGCGGCAGAGCGGGACGAGTTCGGCTTCGTCGGTGTCGCCCAGGGTGTCCTGGACCATGGCGGAGAGCGGCGCGTCGGGGCCCAGTTCCAGGAAGGTGGTCGTGCCGGCGTCGCGCAGTGTGCGTACGCAGTCGGCGAAGCGGACCGCGTCGCGGACATGGGCGACCCAGTACTGGGCCGAGCACACCTCCTCGGCGGTGGCGAGGGCGCCGGTCAGATTGGAGACGAGCGGGATGCGCGGCGCGCTGTAGGCGAGTCCTTCCGCGACGGTGCGGAACGCGTCGAGCATCGGGGCCATGCGCGGCGAGTGGAAGGCATGGCTCACCCGCAGGCGCTTGGTCCTGCGCCCGCGCTGGTCGAACGCGGCGGCGATCTCCAG
The DNA here is from genome assembly GCF_040303865.1 of Streptomyces sp. NPDC094034. NCBI lineage: Bacteria > Bacillati > Actinomycetota > Actinomycetes > Kitasatosporales > Streptomycetaceae > Streptomyces > Streptomyces sp. NPDC094034. The sequence continues at coordinate 88,538 of NZ_JBEOUD010000024.1, forward strand.
GACGGCGTCCTCGTCCCCGGAGACGACCAGCGAGTCGGGGCCGTTGACCGCCGCGATCGAGACGGAGTCCTCGCGGCCTGCGAGCAGCGGGGTGACCTCGTCCTCGGTGGCCTGTACGGCGATCATCGCGCCGCCCTCGGCCAGCGCCTGCATCAGCCGGCCGCGGGCCGCGACCAGGGCGCAGGCGTCCGGGAGCGTCAGCACGCCCGCGACATGGGCCGCCGCGAGTTCGCCGATCGAGTGGCCGGCCACATAGTCCGGCGTGACGCCCCAGGACCGTACGAGTCGGAACAGCGCGACCTCGACCGCGAACAGCGCGGGCTGGGTCCAGCCGGTCTCGTCCAGCAGCGCGGCCTCGGCGGTGCCCGCGTCGGCGAACAGCAGCTCGCGCAGCGGGCGGTCGAGCAGTGGATCCAGCTCGGCGAGCACCGCGTCGAGCGCGTCGGCGAACGCCGGGAACCGCTCGTACAGTTCGCGTCCCATGGCGGGCCGCTGGCTGCCCTGGCCGGTGAAGAGCATCGCGGTCCTGCCCCGCCGTGCCGCCTCGCCCTCGATCAGTCCGGCGTCGGGGCGGTCGGTGGCCAGCGCGGTGAGGGACCGCAGCAGCGCGGTACGGTCCTCGGCCACCACGGCGGCGCGCTGGTCGAACCGGGTGCGGGTGGTGGCGAGCGAGAACGCCGCGTCCACCGGGTCCAGTTCGGGCCGCGCCTGAACGTACGAGAGCAGCCGGGCGGCCTGGCCGCGCAGGGCGTCCCTGGTCCGGCCCGAGATCAGCCAGGGCACGGCTGCGGGCTCGCGGCGCGGCGCGGTGCGCGCCGGGGCCGGGGTGCGCGGGGCCTGCTCGATGAGGGTGTGGACGTTGGTACCGCTGATGCCGAACGAGGAGACACCGGCCCGGCGCGGGCGGCCGGTCTCGGGCCAGGGCCTCTGCTCGGTCAGCAGCTCCACCGCGCCCTCGGACCAGTCCACATGCGACGACGGAGCATCCACGTGCAACGTCCGCGGCAGCACACCATGGCGCATCGCCATGATCATCTTGATCACACCGGCGACTCCGGCGGCGGCCTGGGTGTGCCCGATGTTCGACTTGACCGAGCCGAGCAGCAGCGGACGCTCCGGGTCACGGTCCCTGCCGTACGCGGCGAGCAGGGCCCCTGCCTCGATCGGGTCGCCGAGCGTGGTGCCCGTACCGTGCGCTTCCACCACATCGATGTCGTCGGCAGCGAGTCCCCCGTCGGCCAGTGCCTGACGGATCACCCGCTGCTGCGAGGGACCGTTCGGGGCGGTCAACCCGTTCGAGGCCCCGTCCTGGTTGACGGCCGAACCACGCACCACCGCCAGGACCTCGTGACCATTGCGCCGCGCGTCCGACAGCCGCTCAAGCACCAGCATGCCGACACCCTCGGACCAGCCCACACCGTCCGCGGCGTCCGAGAACGCCTTGCACCGGCCGTCGGGCGACAGTCCGCGCTGACGCGCGAAGTCCACGAACACCGACGGCGTCGACATCACGGTCACACCACCGGCCAGCGCCAGCGAGCACTCACCGCCACGCAGCGCCCGCATCGCCCAGTGCATCGCCACCAGCGACGACGAACACGCCGTGTCCACCGTCACCGCCGGACCCTCCAGACCCAGCGTGTACGACACCCGGCCCGAGGCCAGGCTCGCCGAACTGCCGCTGCCCCGGAAGCCCTCGAACTCCGGGCCGGCCAGCACCGCTCCGTAGTCGCTGTACATCACCCCGGCGAACACCCCGGTCGCGCTGCCGCGCAGCGTCGTCGGGTCCATGCCCGCCCGCTCCACGGCCTCCCAGGAGGCTTCGAGCAGCAGCCGCTGCTGCGAGTCGGTCGCCAGCGCCTCACGCGGCGACATCCCGAAGAACGCCGGGTCGAACTCGCCCGCCTCGTGCAGGAATCCGCCCGAGCGGGTGTACGCCGTACCGGCGTGGTCCGGGTCCGGGTGGTAGAGCGATTCGATGTCCCAGCCACGGTTGGCGGGGAAGCCGGAGATGGCGTCGGCGCCCTCGGTGACCAGCCGCCACAGATCCTCCGGCGAGGCCACCCCGCCCGGGTAACGGCAGCTCATCCCGACGACCACGATCGGATCGTCGGCCACCGCCGAGGTCCGGTTGGCGACGGGCCCGGCCACCGCCGCGTCGGAGCCCAGCAGTTCATCGAGGAGATAGGCGGCCAGGGCGCGCACGGTCGGGTAGTCGAAGACCAGAGTGGCGGGCAGCCGCAGCCCGGTGGCGGTGCCCAGCCGGTTGCGCAGTTCCACCGCCGTCAGCGAGTCGAAGCCCAGCTCGCGGAAGGCACGCCCGGCGTCGATGTCCGCGCCACTGGTGTGGCCGAGGACGAGGGCGACCTGACCGCGTACCAGATCGAGCAGCAGCTCGGCGCGCTCGGCCGCCGCCAGCCTGGTCAACCGCTGGACGAGACCGCCGGCCGTGCTCGATCCGGCGACCGACGCCCGGCGGGCGCGGGTACGGATCAACGACCGCAGCAGCGGCGGGACATCGCCCCGCGCGCGGAGCACCGGCAGATCCAGCCGTACGGGTACGAGGGCGGTCTCGCCCGTGGTCAGCGCCGCGTCGAAGAGCGCCACGCCCTGCTCGACCGGGAGCGCGGGCACCCCGGAACGTGCGTGCCGCTCCGCCTCGGACTCCGCGAGAGAGGCCGTCATACCGCCGGTGCGGTCCCAGGGGCCCCAGGCGAGGGACACACCCGGCAGGCCCTCGGCCCGGCGGTGCTCCATCAGCGCGTCCAGGAAGGCGTTCCCGGCCGCGTAGTTGCCCTGCCCGGCGCTGCCGATCACTCCCGCGACCGACGAGAAGACCACGAACGCGGCCAGCCGCTGACCCCGTGTCAGCTCATGCAGGTGCCAGGCCGCGTCGGCCTTCGGCCGCAGGACCTTGTCCAGCCGCTCCGCCGTGAGCGAGGTGATGAGACCGTCGTCCAGCACACCCGCCGTGTGGATCACGGCGGAGACGGTGTGGCGGGCCAGCAGCCCTTCCAGCGCCTCGCGGTCGGCCACGTCGCACGCCTCGACCGCGACCTCGGCGCCCAGCTGGGTCAGCTCGTCCGTCAGCGCTTCGGCGCCCTCGGCGGCCGGGCCCCGGCGGCTCACCAGCAGCAGCCGGCGCACTCCATGCCCGGCCACCAGATGCCGCGCCGTCACCGCGCCCAGCCCGCCCGTGCCGCCGGTGATCAGCACGCTGCCGTCGGCGTCCCAGACCGGTCCCGCCCCGATCTCACCGAGCGCCCTGCGCACCAGCCGCCCGGCCCTGGTCCCGCCGTCCCGGACGATCAGCTGCGGCTCGTCCGTACCCAGCGCCAGGAGCGGGAGCGCGACGGGCCCCGCCGGGTCCAGGTCGACCAGGCCGAAGCTGCCGGGGTGCTCCGACTGGGCGGAGCGCACCAGCCCCCACACCGCGGCCGATGCCACATCGGTGCCACCCACCGCGCCGCGTGTCACGAACACCAGCCGGGATCCGGTGAACCTCGCCTCCGCGAGCCAGGCCCGCGCCGCCGCCAGGACCTCTTCGGTCCGTGTGTACGCCGACCGGGCCTGGTCCTCTCCTGACGTGCCACCGACCGTCATGAGTACGACGGCCGGTACCGGTTCCTCGCCCGCTGCCAGCGCCGCCAGATCGGGATGGACCGCGAGCGTGCCCGCCGCCCCCTCGGGCCCGGCGAGTCCGAACGCGTCGGGGCCGACCAGGGCGAGGGACTCGGGGGCCCGCGTTCCCTCGCGTACGGGGACCCAGTCCAGGCCGAACAGCGCGTCGCGGGCGACCGTGGCGGCGGCGCCCGCCTGCTGTGCCGCGACCGCGCGCAGCACCAGCGACTCGACGGAGACGACCGGCTCGCCCGAGCCGTCCGCGACGGTGATGGAGACCGCGTCCTCGGCGACCGGGGAGAGCCGTACCCGCAGCGCGGTGGCGCCGGACGCGTGCAGCGACACGCCCTCCCACGAGAAGGGCAGTCCGCCGCGGCTCTGTGCGCCGAGTTCGACGAAGGACGTCGCGTGCAGCGCCGCGTCGAGCAGCGCCGGGTGCAGACCGAAGGCGCCCGCGTCGGCGTCGGCGCCCTCGGGCAGGACGACCTCGGCGTACACGTCGCCGTCGCGCCGCCAGGCCGCCCGCAGCCCCTGGAAGACCGGACCGTAGACGAAGCCGTCGTCGGCCAGCCGGTCGTAGACACCGTCGACGGCGACGGGCTCGGCCCCGGCGGGGGGCCAGACGGCCGCGTCGAACCCGGCGGTCCGCTCCTCGGCCCGCCCGTCGGCGGACAGTACGCCGGTGGCGTGCCGCGTCCAGGCCGTCTCGTCGCTTCCCTCGGGGCGGGAGTGGACATGGACGGTGCGGCGGCCGGAGTCGTCGGGGTTGCCGATCCACAGCTGGACCTGGATGCCGCCCCGCTCCGGGAGGATCAGCGGCGCGGCCAGGGTCAGTTCCTCGACCAGATCGCAGCCGACCTCGTCGCCCGCGCGCAGGGCGAGTTCGAGGAAGGCGGTGCCGGGCAGCAGTGTGGTGCCGCGCACCGCGTGGTCGGCGAGCCACGGGTGGGACGGCAGCGAGAGACGGCCGGTGAGCAGGACGCCCTCGGAGTCGGCGAGGGAGACGGCGGCGGAGAGCAAGGGGTGATGCGCCGCGCCGAGCCCGGCGGCCCGCAGGTCGGCCGACTGGTCGCGGGCGCCGCCCTTGGGCCAGTACCTGCGGCGCTGGAAGGCGTAGGTCGGCAGGTCGTGACGGTGTGCGCCGGTGCCCGCGAAGTACTCCGCCCAGCGGACGGTGACGCCGCGTACGTACAGTCCGGCCAGCGCGGTGGTGAGGGTGTCGGCCTCGGGGCGCCCTGCCCGCAGCGCGGGGAGGGCCGCGTGGTCCTCGGTGTCCGCCGCGTCGAGGCAGTCCTCGGTCATCGCGGACAGGACGCTGTCGGGGCCGAGTTCGAGGAAGGTGGTGACGCCGTGGCCGGCGAGCCAGCCGACGCCGTCGGCGAACCGTACGGCCCGCCGGACATGGTCCACCCAGTAGTCGGCCGAGGTCACCTGCGCGACGGTGGCGGGCTCGCCGGTGAGGTTGGAGACGAACGGCAGCAGCGGGGCCTGGAGGGACAGGCCGGCCACCACGGCGCGGAACTCGTCGAGCATCGGCTCCATGAGCGGCGAGTGGAAGGCGTGCGAGACCGTCAGCCGCTTGGTCCTGCGACCCCCGTCCGCGAGGCGGCCGGCGATCTCGGTGACCGCGCTCTCCTCGCCCGCGAGGACGAGGGCGGAGGGGCCGTTGACCGCGGCGATCGACACCGTGTCCTCGTGGCCGGACAGCAGCGGGGTGACCTCGTCCTCGGTGGCCTGTACGGCGATCATCGCGCCGCCCTCGGGCAGCGCCCGCATCAGCCGGCCGCGGGCGGCGACGAGGGTCGCCGCGTCGGTCAGCGACAGCACGCCGGCGACATGGGCGGCGGTGATCTCACCGATCGAGTGGCCGGTCAGATAATCGGGCTTGACGCCCCAGGACTCGACGAGCCGGTACAGCGCGACCTCGACGGCGAACAGCGCGGGCTGCGCGTACTCGGTACGGTTCAGCGCGTCGGCGTCCTCGCCCCAGAGCACCTCGCGCAGCGGCCGGTCCAGCAGCGGGTCGAGTGCGGCGCAGACGGCGTCCAGAGCCTGGGCGAACACCGGGAATCGGGCGTGGAGTTCACGGCCGGCGCCGAGGCGCTGGGAGCCCTGGCCGGTGAAGAGGAACGCCACCTTCCGCTCGCTCTGGGCGGCGCCCTGGACCGCGCCCGGCGGCGGGCCCGCCGTCTCCCCGTCCTCGGCCAGCGCCCGCAGCGCGGCGAGCGCGCCGTCGCGGTCGGCGGCCATGAGTACGGCGCGGTGCTCGAAGCCGGCCCGGGTGGTGGCCAGTGAGTAGGCGGTGTCGAGGACGGTCGCCGCGGGGTCGGCCGCCAGCGCGGCCAGCAGCCCGGCGGCCTGGGCGCGCAGCGCCTGACGGGTCCGTCCGGAGATCAGCAAGGGGACGGTGCCCGGCTCGATGCCCGCGCCGTCCCCGGGGGAATCCTCCTCGGTCCCGTCGGCGGGCGGGGCCTGTTCGACGATGGTGTGCGCGTTGGTGCCGCTGATGCCGAAGGAGGAGACGCCCGCGCGCCGGGGCGCGCCGGTCTCGGGCCAGGGGGCGTTCTCGGTGAGGACGCGGACCGCGCCCCGCGACCAGTCGACATGCGAGGAGGGTTCGTCGGCCAGCAGGGTCCGCGGCAGCACCCCATGGCGCATCGCCATGACCATCTTGATCACACCGGCGACTCCGGCGGCGGCCTGGGTGTGGCTGATGTTCGACTTCACGGAGCCCAGCAGCAGGGGCCGGTTCTCGTCGCGGCCCTGCCCGTAGGTGGCGAGCAGGGCCCCTGCCTCGACCGGGTCGCCGAGCGTGGTGCCGGTGCCGTGCGCCTCGACGGCGTCGACCTCGGCTGCGGAGAGCCGGGAGTTGATCAGGGCCTGCTGGATGACCTCCTGCTGGGAGGGGCCGTTGGGGGCGGTGAGTCCGTTCGAGGCGCCGTCCTGGTTGACGGCCGTGCCACGTACCACGGCAAGGATCCCGTGTCCGTTGCGCCGGGCGTCGGAGAGCCGTTCCAGGACGAGGACACCGACGCCCTCGGCCCATCCGGTGCCGTCGGCGGTGTCCCCGAAGGAGCGGCAGCGGCCGTCCGCGGAGAGGCCGCCCTGCCGGCCCATCTCGATGAAGGTGCCGGGGCTCGACATGACGGTGACACCACCGGCCAGGGCGAGGGCGCACTCCCCCGCGCGCAGCGCCTGGGTGGCGAGATGGACGGCCACGAGCGAGGAGGAGCAGGCGGTGTCCACGGTGACCGCGGGGCCGACGGTGCCGAGGGTGTAGGAGATACGTCCGGACAGGACGCTGCCGGTGTTGCCGGTGAGCTGGAACCCCTCGGCGCCGTCGGCGGGGCCCACCCGGTAGTCCTGGGCCATCGCGCCCATGAACACCCCGGTCTGGCTGCCCTTGACCGAGGTCGGGTCGATACCCGCGCGTTCGAGCGCCTCCCAGGCGGACTCCAGCGCGACACGCTGCTGCGGGTCCATCGCCACGGCCTCGCGCGGCGAGATACCGAAGAAGTCCGCGTCGAAGTCGGGGGCGTCATGCAGGAATCCGCCGGACGAGGTGGTGGACGAGGCGAGCGCCTCGACGTCCCAGCCGCGGTCGGCGGGGAACGCCGTAATGCCGTTCTCACCGGCCTCGACCAGCCGCCAGAGGTCTTCCGGGCTGCGGACACCGCCGGGGTAGCGGCAGGTCATACCGATGATGGCGATCGGCTCCTGGGCGGCGCTCTCCAGCTCATTGACCCGCTGCCGCGTCCGTCGGAGATCGGCGGTGGCCAGCTTGAGGTAGTCCCGGAGCTTCTGTTCGTTGTCCATCTCAACTCAACCCATCTCGACAGCCAGCGGCCGAACATGAATCACGCGGGGCATCTCGCGCTCGCCGTGCAATGCGAAAAATAGAAAGCCACATGGCTTCGCAGCCGTTTTAGCGGGAAGCCATGTGCGAGTGTCGTACGGACCGCCAGGGGAATTCCCTAGTCCTCCGCGGCCTTCGTTCCGCTACCAGTTGGAGGCGAGCAGAAGGTCCCCGTATTCGTGTTCCCGGGAGACCTGATTCAGATCGGCGTCGACCATCATGTGCATCAGTTCGGGGAAGTCGACGCTGGGCTTCCAGCCGAGCTTGGTACGGGCGTGCTCGCTGTCCGCGCAGAGGATCTCGACCTCCGCGGGGCGGACCAGCTCGGGGTCGATGACGACATAGTCCTGCCAGTCCAGGCCGACGTGTTCGAAGGCGATGCGCACCGCGTCGCGTACCGAGTGCATGGTGCCGCTGCCCACCACGTAGTCGTCCGGCTCGTCGGGCTGGAGCATGAGGTGCATCGCGCGCACATAGTCGCCGGCGAAGCCCCAGTCACGGACCGCGTCGAGGTTTCCGAGGTGCAGCCTGTCCTGGAGCCCGAGCTTGATCCGGGCGACGGCGAGGGAGATCTTCCGGGTCACGAACTCCGAGCCCCGGCGCGGCGATTCATGATTGAAGAGCATCCCGGAGACGGCGTACATCCCGAAGGACTCACGGTAGTTGCGGGTGATGAAGTGGCCATACGCCTTGGCGGCGCCGTACGGGCTGCGCGGATGGAACAGGGTCGTCTCACGCTGCGGAGTCTCGGCGGCCTTGCCGAACATCTCCGAGGAGGACGCCTGGTAGAAGCGGATCTGGCCCTCTCCCGCGGTGCGTGAGCCGTTCAGTCCGCTCACCATCCGGATCGCCTCAAGGACGCGCAGGACGCCCATGCCGTTGACCTCGGTGACGAGTTCCGCCTGCTGCCAGGACATCGGCACGAACGAGATCGCGCCGAGGTTGTAGACCTCGTCCGGCTGCACGGTGTCGACGGCGGAGACCAGACTGCCCTGGTCCATCAGATCACCGTCGACGAACGAGAGTTCGGAGACGAGACGGCTGACCCGGGACTTTCGCGGGTTTGCCTGTCCTCGGATCAATCCCCACACCTGGTAGCCCTGGGACAGGAGATGCTCGGCCAGATAGGAACCGTCCTGCCCGGTAATTCCGGTGATCAGCGCACGCTTGGTCATACCAACCCCTTCTCGACCACGGAGAGACCGCCCAAACGCAGAGCTCGGTCGACGACCTTGCATCGAATACGCTTCTGTCCGGACGATAGACATCGGCACGCTCGCAAGCCGCCGACCACGGTGTCAAGAAATCCCGTGCTTACTAGGGAATTCCCGAGTCGGAGCCCCGTCAGGAAGGCCAGGAGAGACGGAACACTAGTAATTTTCGGGACCGTGATGCGGTGCACTGTGTGCGTCGGCGTTCGGGCCGGCACTGTCAACCGGAGCGTCTTTCCGTGCTGTTCGGACTTCTGCGTACCCATGTGCGTCCGTACCGGCGAGCCGCGGCCCTGCTGGTGCTCCTGCAACTGATCCAGATCCTCGGCACACTGCTGCTGCCGACGCTGGGCGCCGCCCTGATCGACAACGGTGTCGTCGCGCGGGACAGCGGCTATGTCTCGCGGCTCGGCGCGGTCATGGTCGCCCTGGCGCTCGTCCAGGTCGCCGCGGCGATCGGCGCGGTGTCCCTGGCCTCCCGTACCGCGATGGCGATGGGGCGCGACCTCCGCCGCGTCGTCTTCCGCCGGGTGCTGGACTTCTCCGCCCGTGAGGTGGGCCGCTTCGGTACGCCGTCGCTGCTGACCCGGACGGTCAACGATGTGCAGCAGGTGCAGACGCTGACCCAGTCGGGCTTCGGCATCGTGGTGGCCGCGCCCCTGATGTGTCTGGGGAGCGTCGTACTCGCGCTTCGGCAGGACGTTCCGCTGGCGCTGATCCTGGTGGTCCTCGTCGCGGTTGTCGCCGTCGCGTTCGGGCTGCTGCTGGCCCGGATGGGCGTGCTCTACGAGCGGATGCAGACATATCTCGACCGGCTCGGTCGGCTGCTGCGCGAGCAGATCACCGGCGTACGCGTGGTGCGTTCCTTCGTACGGGACGGCTACGAACGCGAGCGGTTCACCCGTACGAGCACGGAGCTGTACGAGGTCTCACGGCGGGTCGGCCGGCTCATCGCGTCGATGCTGCCCGTGGTGCTGCTGCTCATGAACGGGTTCATGGTCGCCGTCCTCTGGGTCGGCGCCCACCGGATCGACAGCGGGGCGACACGGATCGGCGCGCTCAGCGCCTTCCTCGGCTATCTCTCCCTGATCCTCATGTCGGTCGTGATGGTCGCGTTCGTGTTCCTGTCGGTGCCGCGCGCGAAGGTGTCGGCGGCGCGTATCCAGGAGCTCCTGGATACGCCGACGAGTCTCTCCCCGCCGTCCGAGCCGGCCCGGGCCGCGGCGGAGGACATCGGCCAACTGGAGCTGCGCGGGGTGGAGTTCCGCTACCCGGGCGCGGAGAAGCCGGTGCTCCAGGGGATCGATCTGACCGCGGGCCCCGGGGAGAGCGTGGCGATCCTCGGCTCCACCGGCAGCGGCAAGACGACGCTGCTCAACCTCGTCCTGCGGCTGTTCGACGTCACGGAGGGTGCGGTACGGGTCAATGGCGTCGACGTACGGCGGCTGGACCCCGATGTCCTCAGCCGGACCGTCGGCTTCGTACCGCAGCAGCCGTATCTGTTCTCCGGGACCGTCGCGACCAACCTTCGCTTCGGGAACCCGGACGCCACCGACGACGAGCTGTGGCACGCCCTGCGGATCGCCCAGGCCGCCGAGTTCGTCACGGGCATGCCCGGCGGGCTCGACGCCGGGATCTCCCAGGGCGGCACGAATGTCTCGGGCGGCCAGCGCCAGCGGCTCGCCATCGCGCGCACCCTGCTGCGCAGGCCCGCCGTCTATCTCTTCGACGACTGCTTCTCCGCGCTCGACTACGCCACGGACGCCGCGCTGCGCACCGCGCTGGCGCCGGAGATCGCGCGGTCGACCGTGATCACCGTCGCCCAGCGGGTCGCCACCGTCCGGTACGCCGACCGCGTCGTCGTCCTGGACGGCGGACGCGTGGTCGGCACCGGCACCCATGACGAACTGCTGCGCGACAGCGCCACCTACCGTGAGATCGCCCTCTCCCAGCTCACCGAGGAGGAGACCGTTCATGGTCTCGTCGGCCGGCCCCCGTCCCACTGAGTCCCGAGGGCCCGGCCGCCGGCTCCTCGGCCTGCTCCGGCCGCACCGGCCCCGGATCGCCTTCGCCCTTGTGGTGGGCATCGGCGGGATCGTCCTCAACGCGTTCGGTCCGCTCCTGCTCGGCAATGCCACCGACCTGATCGTGGACGGTCTGCCGGCCGGATCCGGCGACGCGTCCCCCACGGTCACCACCGCGGGCGTCGACTTCGGCGCGGTCGGGCGGCTGCTGCTGCTCCTGCTGGTGCTGTATGTCGCGGCGTCGCTGTTCATGCTGGCGCAGGGCCGGCTGGTCGCGGCCGTCGTGCAGCGCGTGGTCTTCGATCTGCGCGAGAAGGCGGAGGAGAAGCTGGGACGGCTGCCGCTGCGCTACTTCGACCGCAATCCGGCGGGCGAGGTGCTGAGCCGTACGACCAACGATGTCGACAATCTCCAGGGGACTCTTCAGCAGACCCTCGCCGAGCTGATCACCTCGGTCTTCTCCGTCATCACCATGCTCGTCCTGATGCTGGTGATCTCGCCGTCCCTGGCGCTGATCATGCTGGCGAGCGTGCCGGTGTCCGGGGTGCTCGCGGCATGGATCAGCAAGCGCGCCCAGCCCCGGTTCGCCGAGCAGTGGGAGGCCACCGGCTCGATGAACGCCCAGGTCGAGGAGGTCTGTACGGGCCACTCGCTGATCAAGGGCTTCGGCAGGCGCGAGCAGGCGGAGCGGCGGTTCGACGCGCACAACGAGGCGCTGTACCGGGCGGGCGCCAGGGCCCAGTTCGCCTCGGGCACCATCGAGCCCGCCATGATGTTCATCGCCAACCTCGGCTATGTGGTGGTGGCGGTGGTGGGCGCCTGGAAGGTGGTGAGCGGCGCGCTGACGCTCGGGGACGTACAGGCGTTCATCCTGTACTCCCGGCAGTTCAGCCAGCCGATCGTGCAGGTCGCCAGTGTGGCGGGCCGTCTACAGTCCGGGATCGCCTCCGCCGCACGGGTCTTCACCCTGCTCGACGCCGAGGAACAGGGCCCCGACCCGGTCCATCCCGTCCGGCCGGAACGGATCACCGGACGGGTGGAGTTCGACCGCGTCGGTTTCCGCTACACCCCCGAGTCCCCGCTGATCGATGATCTCTCCCTGACCGTGGAGCCCGGCAGCACGGTGGCCATCGTCGGCCCGACCGGCGCCGGCAAGACCACGCTGGGCAATCTCCTCATGCGGTTCTACGAGGTCGACGAGGGCCGGATCCTGCTCGACGGCACGGACATCGCGACGATGACCCGCGACGATCTGCGCGCGCGGTTCGGTCTGGTGCTCCAGGACACCTGGCTGTTCGGCGGCACGATCGCCGACAACATCGCGTACGGCCGCGCCGGGGCCAGCCGTGCGGAGATCGTCGCGGCGGCCCGCGCCACCTGCGCCGACCGCTTCATCCGCACCCTGCCGGACGGCTACGACACCGTGCTCGACGACGAGTCGGCCGGTGTGAGCGCGGGCGAGAAGCAACTGATCACGGTCGCCCGGGCGTTTCTCGCCCAGCCCGCCGTGCTGGTCCTCGACGAGGCCACCAGCTCCGTCGACACCCGTACCGAAGTGCTGATCCAGCGCGCCATGAACACCCTGCGCGCGGGCAGGACCAGCTTTGTCATCGCGCACCGGCTGTCCACCATCCGCGACGCCGATGTGATCGTGGTCATGGAGTCGGGGCGGATCGTGGAGCGCGGCACCCATGACGAACTGATCCGGGAACAGGGCGCCTACGCGCGTCTGCACGCCGCCCGCGCCCATGGCTCCCCCCGGCCGGCCGCCGACGGTGTGGTTTCCGGTGGCTGACGTGTCGTCGCGCGCTTCCGCGTAATCTCGAAGGGTCAGCGCGCCGGTCCGATCACCGGCGTGCGAGCCCGACCGATAAGGACGGTATTGTGCCCGACGGAAAACTCTTCGCCGTCAGCGACCTGCATGTCGTGTACGACGAGAACCGCGCTCTGGTCGAGGAACTGCGCCCGGCATCGGACGACGACTGGCTGATCGTCGCGGGCGATGTCGCCGAGAAGTACGCCGATGTCGAGTGGGCGCTGCGGCTGCTCGGCGAGCGATTCGCGAAGGTGATCTGGGCGCCGGGAAACCATGAGCTGTGGACCCATCCACAGGATCCGTGCGATCTGCGCGGCGAGAAGCGCTATCTCCATCTGGTGGAGCTGTGCCGGGGGCTGGGCATCGCCACCCCGGAGGACCCCTATCCCGTCTGGCGGGGCGCCGGCGGTCCGGTGGCGATCGCCCCGCTCTTCGTGCTCTACGACTACTCCTTCAGGGCGCCCGGCGCGACCACCACGGAGGAATCGCTGCGGCTGGCCCATGAGGCGGGCGTGGTCTGCTCCGACGAGTACTTCCTGCACCCCGACCCGTTCGCGGGCCGGGACGCCTGGTGCTGGTCGCGCGTCGAGGAGACCGAGCGCCGGCTGTCGGCGATCGATCCGTCCCTGCGTACGGTTCTGGTCAACCACTTCCCGCTGGTCCGCGACCCCACGCGCATCCTGTACTACCCGGAGTTCGCCCAGTGGTGCGGTACCGAACTGACCGCCGACTGGCATGTGCGCTTCCGTTCCGCCGCCGTGGTCTACGGACATCTGCACATCCCCCGGGTCACCTGGCACGACGGGGTGCGCTTCGAGGAGGTGTCGATCGGCTATCCGCGCGAGTGGCGCAAACGCCCACCCCGGGAGCCGCTGCGCCAGATCCTGCCCGAGCCGGCCGGAGAGGTGGCCCGGTGATCGGGGAGGTGCTGCCCGCCGCGGTCGCCGCCGAGGCCGCGTACGACGACGGGCACGAGCCGGGCGAAGAACTGTTCCCGCAGGAGAAGGCGCTGGTGGCGAACGCGGTTCCCAAACGGCAGCGGGAGTTCACCACCGTACGGTTCCTGGCCCGGCGCGCGATGCGCCGTCTCGGGCAGCGGCCCGTACCGCTGCTGCCCAACCGGCGCGGGGCGCCCCAGTGGCCGGAAGGCATCGTCGGCAGCATGACGCACTGCGACGGCTACCGCGCCGCGGTGGTGGCCAGGTCCGGGGAAACGGTGGCGCTCGGCATCGACGCGGAGCCCGACGCGCCGCTGCCCGACGGTGTGCTGGACGTCATCACGCTGCCGGCCGAGCGAACCCTGATCGCGGCCCTCACCGAACGTCACCCCGGGGTCAGCTATGACCGGCTGATTTTCAGCGCCAAGGAAAGCGTTTTCAAGGTGTGGTATCCGCTCACCGAACGCGAACTCGACTTCTCCGAGGCGGAAATCGACATCGATCCGGTCGAACGGACCTTTCAGGCAAGGCTTCTGGTACCGGGCCCCTTCGTGAACGACCGTCATATCGGTGAATTCCAGGGCCGTTGGATCGCGGAACGGGGCCTGGTGGCCACCGCGATCCATGTGACACATGAAACGTCATCAGTTTTTCATTGAATCCATCGTCACTCGCCGCCGTGAACTGCTATCCAAGTGGGGTCCTTGTCCCCCCACCCCTGGAGAAGCATCTCCGTGCGTTCAATAAAGGCACTGTTCGCCGTCTTTCTGGCCATCGTCGCCGCGGTCACGATCTCGCCGTCCGCATACGCGGCCAACGGTAAGTACGTGGCGATGGGTGACTCGTACGCGGTCGCTCCCGGCACCCGTACCTACGACGACCCCAACCACGCGTGCCGCCGGGGCCCGCTGGCCTACCCGCGGCTGTGGGCGGCTCAGCACAGCTCGGTGGCGTTCGTCGAGGCGTCGTGTTCTGGTGCGACCACGGCCGAGGTGATCAGCTCCCAGATCCCGCAGCTCACCGCGGACACGACACTGGTGACGTTGCAGGTCGGCGGCAACGATGTCGGCTTTGTCGACGTACTGACCAACTGCATCCTCACCATCGACGACCGGGACTGCCTCAACGGCGTCGCGCTGGCGAAGCAGGCGGCGGAGTCGGCTCTGTCCCCGGCGCTCGCGAGGACCTACAGCGCGGTGCGCGCCGCCGCGCCCAACGCGAGAGTCATCGTCATCGGATATCCCCGGCTCTACACCATCGGGGGTTCCTGCGGCATTTTCGGACTGAGTGACACCGAACGTACCGCGCTGAACTCAGCGGCCGACACCCTGGCCTCCGTCATGTCCGCCCGTGCGGCGGCCGCCGGTTTTGAATTCCTGGACGCCCGACCGGTATTCGACCCGCACACGATCTGCTCGTCCAGTTCCACCTGGGTCACCAGCCTGGAATGGGACAAGATTAACGAGTCCTACCACCCGAACACCGCGGGCCACCGCGACGGTTATCTGGCCGCTCTGAACGCCCTCACCGGCTGACGGAGCGACCGGCCGACCGGCCTGTCGATCACATAAGTGGGGGCGTTCCGCTTTCTTCCGCGGAACGCCCCCACTGCCGTATCCCCTGTGCCCTGTCCCGCGCCGTTTCCCTCTGGTCAGCGCGGCGCGTCGGCCGCCCACGCGTCGACGCCCACATCGCCTTCGCTCACCAGCATCTGGGAGGAGGCGAGTTCGCGGTAGAGGACATCGGCCTCGACCAGCTCCGCGTGGGTTCCCGCGGCGCGCACCAGACCGTGTTCGAGGACCACGATCTGGTCGGCCCCGGTCACGGTGGACAGCCGGTGTGCGATCAGGATCACGGTGCAGCGTCTGGCCGCCTGGTCCACCGCCTCCCGCAGCGCCTGTTCGTTGCTCGCGTCGAGCTGGGCGGTGGCCTCGTCCAGGAGCAGCACCTCCGGCCGGCGCAGCAGCGCACGCGCGATGGCCAGCCGCTGCCGCTCACCGCCCGACAGTGTCACACCGCGGTTGCCGACCTCGGTGCGCAGTCCCTCGGGCAGCCGGTCGATCAGGGAGTCGAGCCGGGTGAGCCGCAGGACCTCCGCGATGTCCTCGTCCGACGCGCCGGTCGCGGCATAGCGCAGATTGTCCTCGATGGTGCCGGCCATCACCGGCGATTCCTGCTCCACATAGGCGATGCGCCTGCGCACCTCCGACCGGGGCAGGGTGGCGATGTCGACGCCGTCGATCAGGATCTGTCCCGCGGCCGGTTCGTGGAAGCGCTGGAGCAGGGCGAACATCGTGGTCTTGCCCGCACCGGAGAGTCCGACCAGCGCGGTCTGGGTGCCGCCGGCGACGGTGTACGAGATACCGCGCAGGGCGGGCGCGCGGCCCGGGTAGGCGAACCGTACGTCCCGGAACTCGACCGGCGGCGCGCCGGGCGCGGCCACGGCGGCGGTGTGCGGGTCGTCCACATCGTCCTCGACCGGCATGTGCTTGACCTGCTCGATACGGCCGACGGCGCCGAGCCCCTGTTGCAGCATGCTCAGCCCGGCGACCAGGGAGCCGACAGGGCTCGCCAGATAGAACACGTACAGCAGGAAGGCGATCAGGGCGGAGGCTTCGAGGTCGCCGGAGGCCACCAGCGCGCCGCCCACGCCGAGCACCGCGAGGAACGCCGCCTGGATGGACACCCCGGAGAGCACCTTCACCAGCGCGACATGGCGTGCGCCCGACAGTCCGGCGCGGTAGGCGCCCTCGATGGCCGCCGCGGCGCGTTCGGTCTCCCTGCCCTCGGCGCCGTTGGCCTTGACGGTCCTGGCGGCGCCGAGCGTACGGTCCAGTGCGGCGCCCACCGCGCCGACCGACTCCTGCGCGCGGGCGACCGCTTCACGGATCCGGGGCAGGACGAGCACCATCACCAGCGCGACGGCGATCAGCACGCCGGCGGTGACCCCGAGCAGTCCCAGATGCACCACGCCCATCAGTGCCACCGCGCCGAGAATGCTGAGCACTCCGTTGGAGACCATCACCAGCCCCTCGGTGGCGGCGTTCTGGACGAGGGCGCTGTCGGAGGTGACGCGGGAGATGAGGTCGCCCGGAGGACGCCGGTCCAGCTCGGGAACGCGCAGCCGTATCAGCCGGAACACCAGGTCGCGGCGGATCTGCCGGACCACCCGCTCCGAGGTTCGCTGCTGCCACCAGGACTGGAGTCCGGTGAGCCCGGCGCCCAGGACGACGAGCGCGGCCAGCAGCAGCACGGGGCCGAGCACCCCGCGCCCGTCGCTCAGTCCGTCCAGCACGTGCTGGGCCACCAGCGGCTGGACGAGTCCGGCGGCGCTGGCGGCCAGCACGAGGAGCAATGTGGCGAGCAGCACCGTCCGGTGCGGGCGGGCGTAGCGCAGCAGTACGCGCAGCGGAGGCGTCGCGGGCGGCTCGGGGGGCTGGGCCTGCGCGGGTGGCCGAGGGGTCCCGGCAGTCGTGGGAGGAGCGGAAACCGTTGTCATGGGGGGTCCGGGTTCGCTGGTCGGGAGGGGGGTCGCCGGTGGGGAGATGGGGCGGGGAGTGGGGGTGGGGAGTGGGGTGTTCAGTGGGTCGCGGGGACGGGTGCGTGGTGCGCCGCGATCCGCTCCAAGTGGTCGGCGGCGGTGACATGGCCGCCCGCCGCGCGGAAGGACCGGCCGATCGCCTCGGCGGCCGCGCGATGGCCGGAGGCGCTGTCCAGTACGGTCTCGACGGCCGTCGCCAGCCGGGCGGCGTTCACCCGGTTGAAGCGGACCCGCACCCCCGCGCCCGCGTCGACCACCTGTTGCGCGACGATGGGCTGGTCGTCGCGGATGGGGGCGAGGACGAGCGGCAGCCCGTGCCACAGCGACTCGCACACGGTGTTGTGTCCGGCGTGGCAGACGACGGCGTCGGCCCGTGCCAGCAGATCGAGTTGGGGTACGTGGGCGCGTACGAGGATGCCAGGTGGCACCGTGGAGAGCGTACGGCCGGGGTCGACCACGACACCCTGTACCGCGTCCCCCAGCCCGTCGAGGGCGGTGACGGCCTCCGCCAGGAACCGGCCGCCGGCGTCCGCGTTGGCCGTACCGAGCGAGACGAGCACGGTGGGGCGCCCCGGATCCAGTTCCTCCCACGGGAAGTCCGAGCGGTCGGCGCGCGGCGCGATGGCCGGTCCGACCAGATGTGTCCGCTCCCAGGGCAGCGGCGCGTCACCGAGCAGTTCGCGCCCGGTGAAGGCGATGACACCGTACGGGGAGAACCGGGGGTCGGCCGTGCTCGCGGGGTCGCCGATGCGCGCGCGCAGCGCGCCGAGCAGCTCATCGAGCCAGGCGGCCACCTTGGGCAACCCCGCCAGCGGGTCGATGAGTTCGGCCGAGGTGGTCGCGGAGGTGACGTAGGGGATGCCCCTGCGCTCCGCGATCAGCGCGCCCGCCACGGCGTGCTGGTCGCCGAGGACGACATCCGGCCGGAACGCGTCGATGGCGTCCTCGATTCCGGGCGCCATCAGGTCGGCCAGCGGGACGAAGAACTCCTCCCACAGGAATCTGAAGGCGGCGGGTCCGGTCAGCTCCGGCGGCCTGACCAGTCCGTTCTCGGGCATGGGGCAGTCGAGCGCCGTGGCGTCCCGGCCGGCGAGCCGGCGGATCTGGTCGGCCTGGCCCGCCCACGCCACCGGGTGCCCCCGCCTGGCGAGTTCACCGGCCACCCCGACCAGCGGGTTGACATGTCCGACCAGGGGTGGGACGACGAGCAGGAAGCGGGTCACCGCACCGCCCCGGCGAGGGTGTGTTCCCGTACCCACTCCAGGATCAGGTCCCGGGTCTCCTCGGTGCGCTCCACGAGTACGGAGTGGCCCTGCTCGGCCAGGACCACGGTGCGGCAGTTGGCCAACTTGGCTTCCAGGGAGTCCACTTGGGCGCTGAGGCCGGACTCGTCGCCGAAGATGGCCAGGACCGGGCAGTCGAGCGCGGAGAGATCGTCGTCGATGACGCGTCCGGCGGGGATGTCCTCGGCGAGGGTGGTGACCCGCAGGATACGGCCGGCGCCCCGGGACAGCCGGGCGGTGTGCGCGCCGTGATGGGCGGAGATCCAGCCGATGACATCCTCGCGGGCGAGCTGGCTCTTGGCGTCCGCGAGCCCGTCGGCCATGTGCCGGGTCCACTCCGCGACCGGCGGCTCGGACTCGATCATGGTGACCGTGGCGACCCGGTCGGGGTGCCACGCGGCGAGCGCGGCGGCCACCGTACCGCCGAAGGAGTTGCCGACGACATGTACCCGGCGGGTCTCGCCGAGCGCGTCGAGCAGTCCTGCGAGGTCGGCGACGAAGGACTCCAGACGGTAGCCGGTGGCCGGCCGGTCGCTGCGGCCGTGGCCACGCAGGTCGTACATGATCACGTCGAAGCCCGCGGCGGCGAAGGCCGGGCCCAGGGTGAAGTAGTAGCTGGCCAGGCTGTCGGTGAGCAGACCGTGCACGAACACGACGACGGGCGTCTCACCGCCGTCCGCGGGCCGGGTGGCGGCGGGGAGCCGCTGCACATGTGTGGTGATCTCGCCGGTACGGATCTTCGTCATCGGTTCAGCCCTGTCCGGTGGCGGTGGAGCGCAGCGACGCCGCGACATAGTCGGCCAGCTCACCGACGGTGAGGGCGATGATCTCGTCGAGTTCGAGATCGGCGATGAACAGGGCGAGGTTGACCCGGTCCCCGTAGTGCTCGCGCAGGATGCCGGCGAGCGTCACCAGATCGATGCTCTCCAGTTCGAGATCGTCGTGGAAGGTGGTCTCCCGGCTGATCTCGGCGTCGTCGAGACCGTCCTCCGCCAGCAGTTCGCGCAGCATCCGGGTGATGTCCGCCAGCACAGCGGCATCATCGGTCTCCAGCGGCGCCGTGGTCATGATCTCGATCGCCTCAGTGCTCATCAGACTCTCCTGTCTCGTTGTCATCGGTCGTCCAGGCGACGATGTACCGCCGCTCGGGCAGTCCCGGTGGATTGGCCACCTGCCGCACACTCACCTCGTACGCGCGGCCCTCGGTCACCACGCGCAGCCTCTCCGCGTCCGCCGCCACCACGCGGTAGTCACGGGGTCTGCCGCGCAGACCGGTACCGCGTGCTTTGGCCACGGCCTCCTTGGCCGTCCAGAACCGGGTGAACCAGCCGGGCCCGCTGTCCGGGTCCGTTGCCACCAGCTGCTCCAGCAGGGCCAGTTCGCCGCTGTCGCAGGCCATCTCGGCGGCGGATCCCGGCCGTTCGGTGATCTCCTCGATGTCGATCCCGCACGATCCGCGCCGGGCGATGGCCACTCCGGTCTCGCGGCAGTGGGCGATCGACACGGTCAGCTCGCCCAGCGCGCGTCCGTGCACCCCCTGGGCGAGGGGCCGCCCCGTGTCGTCGTTGCGTACGGCGATCTCGGCCGGATAGATCTCGTCCGCGCCCTCCCGCCACAGGAGCCCGCGGACCGCGTCCTTGGCGGCGACCCTGCCGAGCAGCCACTGACGACGGCGGACAGGGGGCAGTGCGTCATAGCCGGCGCGTTCGGCGCCACCGAGCATATTGCGCATGATCAGCTCGCGGGTGGCCAGATCGGGCCAGCGCTCGTGCACCGTCGTCCAGCCCTCGGGCTCGGCCGTGGAGAGCGTGTTCTCGCCGGGGAAGCGGTCCACCGCACGGATGTTGGGGTCGGTGTCGAACCTCCGGTCCTGCCACCCGGTGAACTCCGCCCAGACCCGGCCCTCGTGGACCAGCTGCATGTCCGCGGTGAGGGTGAGGTCGGTGACCTCGGTGATCCGGATCAGACAGTCCAGCCGCTCGCCCGGCTTGGGTTCCGGCCCGTGGAACCGGATCCGGTCCATCCCGATCGGGAAGACCGTGGTGCGCTCGGTGAGCGTCGCCATGATCCAGTAGCCGAGGAGCTGTCCGACGTTGTCGAGGAGGGCGCCGGGGGCGTCCGGCGCGGTGATGACGCCCCGTACCGACAGATCGCCGAGGGCGGTCAGTTCGCTGACGCCCTGGAAGCGCGGCCCGTGGAACATCCACCGTTCGCTGTAGAGCTGTTCGGCCCGCAGGCCGGGGGCGCGTTCGGCGGCCGGGTCCACCGGCCACGGCGCGGGCGCCGCCGGATAGCGCGGGGCCACTTCGACCACTGCCCGGGAGTAGCCGGTCAGGCTCACCTCGACCCGGTCCGGCGCCTGCCGCCGTACCACCACGGGTACGTCGACGGACGGCATGGCCTCGATCCATTTCAGCAGCCGTACCTCGTGCACGGCGACGGCCCGCGTGCCGGGCACGGCGCGTTCGGCGATCTCCATGAGATGGCCGATGACGGTGGTGGCGGGCACGATCGGCCAGCGGTCGGCCTCGTCGGGCCATCCCGGGCGCTGCCGGAAGAAGCAGTGGTCGAGCAGATACGGCATCGTGGCGACGTCCACCCGCAGTACCTCGGGGACCGGCGCCAGGGCCGGGGCGGGGGCCGGGCCCGGCGGGGGCGTGCCCGTCGAGGGTCCCCGGCGGGCCGGTGCGGGGCGCCGTGGCGTGCCGCCCGCGCCGATGAGTTCGTTCGCGACGGCCGCGGTGTCGTGCAGCAGCGCGGAGAGTTCGGCGGCCACGGGGAACCGCGCGCCGGCCCGGCCGAGCAGTTCCAGCGCCCCGCCGTCGGCGACGGCGAGCGCGGGCGAGGCCGCGGGCGTGACGGGCCTGGAAAGGCTCCCGGTCAGTGCCTTCCTGGTCTCCTCGGGCAGCGAGACGAGCGCCCCGCCGAGATCGAGACGTACTCCTGGCCGGGCGGGCCGCGTGGTCGCGGTCGCCGTACGGACCGCCGTCGCGGTCACGGGCCCCAGCAGGGGCGCGACATCGGGAGCGGCGCCGTCCACCCAGAGAGCGGTGACCACCCGGCGCAGCTGCGCCAGACTGTCCCTGGCCGTGGAGTGGGCGGAGACGACGAGCCGGTCCTCGCCCGCCAGGGTGTCGTCGATCAGCGAGCCGAGCTGCCCCGCGCCCAGCTGGATGAACGCGCGGTACCCCGCCTCGTGCATCGCGGCGATCATGAGCCGGAACCGCACCGGTTCGAGCAGATGCCGGACGAACAGCTCCCGTACGGCGGCCGGTTGGGCCGGGTAGGGCGCGGCAGTGGTCGCGGACCAGACCGGGGTGGTCTGAGGGTGGAGGGTGTACGTCTCCGCCGCGCGCCGGATCGGATCGAGGTACGGCGCGAGCATCGGGGTGTGGAAGCCGGACCGGAACGGCAGCACCTGCCCGATGACGCCCTGGCCCCGGAAGCGCAGCACCAGTTCGCCGACGGCCTCCTCGGGGCCGCAGATCATCGACTGGTTCGGCGCGTTGTCGTGCGAGAGCACCACGTCGCTACGTCCGCCCAGCTCGGCGAGCACCTTGTCGGCGGGCATGCCGAGCACGGCGAAGGCCGCGCCGGGGACGCGCAGCGCGTCCGGGTCGAAGCCCGCGAGGAAGGTGTCCACCTCGTCGGCGGCGTGGATGCCGCCGCAGGCCATGGCGGTCCACTCCCCCACGCTGTGCCCGGCGACCGCGTCGGGCACGACGGCGAGCCTGCGCAGCGCGGTGTCGAGGACACGCCCGAGCTGGAACACCGCGGCCCCGTGGCGTCCCACATCACCGACCCTGGCGTTCTCGCCGGCCGACCATGAGAGACCGAACCGCTCGGCCAGTTCGGCCACTTGGGGCTCGAACTCCGCTTCGAGGCCCGGGAAGACGAACGCGGTCCGTCCACCGCCGGCCGGACCGAGCAGTGGGCGCGGACTGAACCACACATCGCTGCGGCCACGCCAGGCGGTGCCCTTGGTGACGGCCTTGCGTGCCAGCTTCAGCCGACGGGCGGTCGGGTCGACGATACCGAGCCGTACGGACCCGGCCGCCGCAGCCCGCTCGTCGAGCCCGGCCGCGAGGACGGTGGAGTCGTCGGCGGCCAGCACTCCGGCCAGCTCCGCGGTGCTCGCCGCGGCGAGCCGCAGCACCCGCTCGGGCTCGGTCACCGTCGTACGGGCCTTTCGCGCGGCCGGGGCGGTGGCCGGCTGCTCAAGCACCACATGGGCGTTGATACCGCCGAAGCCGAAGGCGTTGACGCCCGCCCGGCGCGGGGCGCCGGTCGCGGGCTCCGCCCAGGGCCTGGCTGTCGCGAGCGGGGCGAACCGGGTGCCGTCCAGTGCCGGATTCGGCTCGTCGCAGTGCAGGGTCGGGGGCAGCACCCCGTGGTGGATCGCGAGCGCCGCCTTGATCAGCCCGGCGATCCCCGCCGCCGGCATGGTGTGCCCGATCATGGACTTCACCGAGCCGATGGCCGCCCGCTCGCCCAGGGCCGGGCCGAACACCTCGGCGAGCGTGGTCAGTTCGGCGCGGTCACCGGCGACGGTGGCGGTGCCGTGTGCCTCCAGCAGCCCGAGGGCGTCGGCCGCGCGCGGGTCGAGGCCCGCCGCGTCCCACGCCTGGCGTACCGCGCGGATCTGGCCGCCGGGGTCGGGGTTGAAGAGGCTGGCGGAGCGGCCGTCGCCGGCCACTCCCGTCCCGGACACCACGGCATAGACACGGTCGCCGTCCCGCTCGGCGTCCGCGAGCCGCTTGAGCACCACGACACCGGTGCCCTCACCGATGAGCACCCCGTCGGCGCCGGCGTGCAGCGGACGGATCCGCTCGCTCGGCGAGAGCGCGCCGAGTTGGCTGAACACACTCCAGAGGGTGATGTCGTGGCAGTGGTGCACACCGCCGGCCAGCATGACATCACAACGCCCGGCCGCCAGTTCACGGACCGCGTGGTCGACCGCCACCAGCGAGGAGGCGCAGGCGGCGTCCACGGTGTAGGCGGGGCCGCGCAGATCGAGCCGGTTGGCGACGCGCGAGGCGGCCAGATTGGGCACCAGCCCGATGGCCGACTCCGGCTGCTCGGGGCCGAGTTGGGCGGAGAAGGCGGCCCGTACCTCCTCGATCCTGTCCTCGCCGAGCTCGGGCGCCAGCTCACGGAGCGTACGGACGAGCTGGCCGGCCGTACGCACCCGCTGGTCGAGCCGGACCAGACCGGGCGTCAGATAGCCGCCGCGGCCGAGGACGATCCCGGCGCGCTGCCGGTCGGCGGGGAGTACGGGGTCCCCGCCGGCGTCCTCGATGGAGCGGTGGGCGACATCGAGCGCGATCAGCTGGTCGGGTTCGGTGCCCGCCACGGAGGTGGGCATGATGCCGAACCGGGTGACATCGAACTCGGCTTCCTGGTCGACGAATCCGCCGCGCCGACAGTACACCCGGTCGCTTCGCCTGGGCCCGTCGGGCGCGTAGAACTCCCTGTCCCAGCGGTCGGCCGGTACGTCGCCGATCGCGTCGACCCCGTTGACGATGTTGTGCCAGTAGCTGTCCAGGTCCCGCGCGCCGGGGAAGAACGCGGCCATCCCGACGATGGCCACCGGTGTCCCGGAGCCCGCGGACGTCCGTGGCTGCATCCCGGTCACCAGCCGGAGGCGGTGTAGACCGCGGCGTGCACCGAGGGGGCGCCCCAGGCGAGTTCACGCAGCAGGCTCAGCGGACCCTCTTCGGGGTCGATGAGCTTGATCCCGCGCGCCGCGTATGAGCGCATCAGCTCCGGGGTGACCATGCCGCCGTTCGTCTCGGCCGCGGCCCAGGGTCCCCAGTGGACGGTCAGCCCGCGCCGGTCGGCGGTGGACCAGCGCCGTCCCAGCTCCTCCAGCGCGTCGTTGGCCGCGGCGTAGTCGGACTGGCCCCGGTTGCCGAGCGCGGCGGCGATGCTGCCGAACAGTACGGCGAAGCGTGGCCCGGTGGGCAGTGAGTCGACCGCGTCGAGCACCGCGCGCGCCCCGCCCACCTTGGTGGAGAACACCCGGCGGAACGACTCGACCGGCTTCTCGGCGATCAGCTTGTCCTCGATGACCCCGGCGGCGTAGACGACACCGTCGAGCCTGCCGTGCTCGGCGTGGATGTCCTTGACCGTGGCCCGTACCGCCTCCGCGTCGAGCACATCGACGCAGTGGTAGCGGACCTGGCTGCCGAGCGCCCGCAGTCCGGCGATCGTGTCCCGCACCTCGCGCGCGGCGAGGGTGGCGGACACCCGGCGCTCGACCTCGGCGGGCGAGGTCGGCCCCGAGGCGAGGAAGGCGGCCCGCAGTCCGGCGCGGTCCCCGGCTCCGGCGGTCGCCGGGTCCTCGGTGTCGGCGGGGACCGGTGTGCGGCCCATCAGTTCGATACGGCACCGGCCGACGGAGGCGATCGTACGGGCGAACCGCGCGGTGATCCCGCGTGCTCCGCCGACCAGCAGGACGACCGCGTCCCGGTCGAGCCCCGCCGCCTCGGCCTCCGCGACCCCGTCACCGGCCGGGCCCGCGCCGGTGGCGGCCAGCGCGCCCAGATCGGTGAGGGTCAGCCGCAGGGCGCGCCGGATACCGCCGTCGGCCAGCACGACCGGCTCGCGTTCCGTGGCGGCGAGTTCGGTGACCAGTGCGTCGGCGACCGCGTCCGGTGCCGCGCCGGGCGCCACCTCCACCAGGGTCGCGGCGAGGTCCGGGTACTCACGGGCGACGCTGCGGAAGAAGCCGCGCAGCCCGCTGGCCGCGCCCTCGGTCCTGCGCTCGACGGCGAGCAGTCGGCGCGGTGCGCCGGCCAGCACACTCTGGAAGAGCGGGAATGCCTCGGGCAGCGGTGCCTCGGCCGCGTCGAGGGCGTCCAGATAGAGCACGGCGTCGGCGCCGCCCTCGGGCAGTTCTCCGCCGGGTATGAGCCGGGGCACGGCGCCGGCCGCGCGCAGCCGGTCCGCCACGACCGGGGCCAGCTCACCGCCGCCCAGGATCAGCACCGTGCTTCCGCTCTCCACGCTCCCCGTCACCGCGGGCAGTTCGGCCTCGGTGAACTCCAGCCGTTGCGGGGGCACGATCTCGGCCGCGGGCCCGGCGGGCGAGGCGGGTGTCGTGGTCCCGGCGGGACCCGCCTGGGCGGCGGTCGTCCCGGCGCTCTCCCCTCCACCGAGCCGGGTGGCGAGGAGTCCGGCGATACCGGCGGCCGTGCGGGCCGCGCTCAAGCCGTCCAACTCCGCACCGCCATCGACCGGCAGACCCAGCCGGACCGCCAACTCACCAGCGATCTCCGTCCGCTTGATCGAGTCCACACTCAGATCCGCTTCCAGATCAAGATCCGGCTCGATCATGTCCACCGGATAACCCGTACGCTCCGCCACCACCGCCAACACCGCGTCCAACACCGCCGCACGATCCAGCACCGGACCAGCGACCGAAGCCGGTGGAGTGTCGACAGCGGAGGCCGGCGTGGGCAGTTCGGCGACCTTCGTGGCGAGGAGTCCGGCGATACCGGCCGCCGTACGGGCCGCGCTCAAGCCGTCCAACTCCGCACCACCATCCACCGGCAGACCCAGCCGGACCGCCAACTCACCAGCGATCTCCGTCCGCTTGATCGAGTCCACACTCAGATCCGCTTCCAGATCAAGATCCGGCTCGATCATGTCCACCGGATAACCCGTACGCTCCGCCACCACCGCCAACACCGCGTCCAACACCGCCGCACGATCCAGCACCGGACCAGCGGCCGAAGCCGCGGGAGCCAGGGCGGCCGGCGCGAGGGGAGCGGTCGCCGGGACGGGCGCGGCGGGCAGGGCGACGGGGGCGGACAGCTGGGGTGCGGCGGCGTAGCCGGCCGGCCGCTCCGCCGGGACGGCCGCGGGGCCGCCGAGATAGCTCAGCATGACGTCCCGTTGCGCCGCCACCAAGTCCCTGCTGGTGCGCAGGAATTCGGCGACGAGTGCGTCGGGTCCGGACGCCGCGGCGCCGTGGGGGGCGTGGTTCTCCGGCACGATCAGCTCCGTAACGGGTCGGGCGGGGTGCAGGGCGTTGGGGGGAATGCTGCCGTCGGCGAGACGGACGAGCTGGCCGTCCACCGTCCAGCCGGCGGTGCGCTCGGGCACCGCGGTCTCCGGGTCGACCGCGTCGCGGCCCTGGAAGAGCCTGCCGGTGCGGACATCGGCTCCGGCGACGGCGAGCTGGGCCAGGGCGGTGAGCAAGCCGGTCAGTCCGGCGCCCCGGCCGCCGTCGAGCGGGACCGTACGGTGCGGGCGATCGCCGAGGACCGCCGAGACCAGCCCGCTCAGTACGCGGCCGGGACCCACCTCGGCGAAGACCCGGGCGCCCGCCGCGTACATGGCCTCGATCTGTTCGGTGAACCGGACGGGCGCGCCGATCTGCGCGGCGAGACCGGCCCGGATCGCCGCGGGCTCCGCCGGATACGACGCGGCGGTGCGGTTGGCCCAGACGTCGAAGGTGGTCGGGTGGACGGTCATGGACGCCAGGCGGTCGGCGAAGGCGTCGCCCGCGCCGGCCAGCAGGGGGCTGTGGAAGGCACAGGCCACCTGGAGCGGTTTCACCGAGTGGCCGGCGTCCCGCAGATGGGTGACAGCGGCGGCCATCGGCTCGGTGGGGCCCGAGATGACGGTCTGCCGGGGCGCGTTGTGGTTGGCGGCGACGACGTCCCCGGCGAGACCGGCCAGCCGCAGCACTTCCTCGACCTGCTCGACGCCGGCGGTGACGGCCGCCATCGTGCCGGCGTCGCCGTCCGCCACCTGGGCGAGGATCGCCTCGGCGCGGGCGGCGCTCGCGGTGAGGACGTCCTGGGGTGCGAGCGCACCGGCCACGCCGAGCGCGACCAGTTCGCCATAGCTGTGGCCCCCGGCCATGGCCGGGCGTACGCCGAGCGAGGCGAGCAGTTCGGCGGCGGCGAGTTCGACCACACCGAGCGCGGGCTGGGCGACGGAGGTGTCGGTGATCCGGGCCAGCTGGCCGGCCCTCGTCTCCTCGTCGAAGGCGGCCGGCGGGTAGAGCGCGTCCGCCCAGCGGGCGCCGAGCTGGAGGTAGCGCTGCAACTCGGGGAAGGCGACGAAGAGTTCGGCGAGCATGCCGGGGCGCTGGCTGCCCTGTCCCGGGAAGAGGAAGGCAAGCTTTCCTGGTGCCTCGCCGTCCGTGCCGGTGGCGCCGGTCGCGGTGTCGTCGCGGGCGTGGAGCCCGGCCTTCGGGTCGTGCTGACCGTCGGCGGCCCTGCGCAGCAGTTCGGGCAGCTCGGTGAGGCTCGGCGCCACGAGGGCGATCCGTACCGGCTCGCCGCGTACCGCCGCCTGGTCGCTTCGATGGGCGGCGTGCCGCGCGTAGTCGCGCAGTCGCCACGCGCCCGAGCGCTGGATCAGCTCAAGGAGCGCGCGGGCCGCGCGGCGCGCCGCGGCGGCGTCCCGGCCACGGAACATGAACAGCTCCGCGGGCCAGGTGTCCAGCGTATGAGCGGCCGGTGCCTGGTCGTACGCGCGTAGAACAACATGGAAGTTCGTGCCGCCGAATCCGAAAGCGCTCACTCCCGCGATACGGTCCGCGGGCTCGGCGGCCCACGGCCGGGCGTCGGTGTGGAAGACGAACGGGCTGCTGTCGCCGTCCCAGGCCGCGTTGGGCTGTCGCACATGCAGGGTCGGCGGTTTCACCCCGTGGTAGAGGGCCAGGGTGGTCTTGATCAGTCCGGCGAGTCCCGCCGCGCACTTGGTGTGACCGATCTGGGACTTCACCGAGCCGATCGCGCAGCCGGCCGGCTCGGCCCCGGCTTCGGTGAACACCTCGGTCAGCGTGGCGAGTTCGGTGCGGTCGCCGACGACGGTGCCGGTGCCGTGCGCCTCGATCAGTCCGACGTCGGCGGGGGACACCCCGGCGTTGCGGTAGGCGCGGGTGAGCGCGGAGCGCTGGCCCGCCGGGCGGGGCGCGGTCAGGCCGAGCGCCCGGCCGTCGCTGGCGCTGCCGACGCCGTCGATCACGGCGTAGATCCGGTCTCCGTCACGCTCGGCGTCGGCCAGCCGCTTGAGCGCCACGCAGGCCACGCCCTCGCCGAGCGCGATGCCGTCGGCGGCGCCGTCGAAGGTGGCGGAGCGGCCGGTCGGGGAGAGCGCGTGCACGGAGGAGAACAGCAGATAGTCGTTGATGCCGTTGTGCAGGTCGGCGCCGCCGCAGAGCACCAGATCGCTGGTGCCGGTGATCAGTTCCTTGCAGGCCACGTCCACGGCGGTGAGCGAGGACGCGCACGCCGCGTCCACGGTGTAGTTGGCGCCGCCGAGGTCGAGCCGGTTGGCGATCCGGCCCGCGATGACATTGGCGAGCATCCCGGGGAAGGAGTCCTCGGTCAGCCGGGGCAGCTGTTCGTCGAGCGCGGACGGGATCGTGCCGACATATCCGGGCAGCACCGTGCGCAGGGTCGTCGCGTTGGACAGATCGCTGCCCGCCTCCGCACCGAACACCACCGAGGTACGGGCGTGATCGGTGTCCGCGCCGTCGTACCCGGCGTCGGCGAGCGCACGGCGCGCGGCCTCCAGCGCGAGCAGCTGCACGGGTTCGATGCTGGCGAGCGAGGCCGGCGGGATGCCGTAGCGCAGCGGGTCGAAGGGGATCTCGGGCAGGAATCCGCCCCAGCGCGAGGGCGTGTGCTCGCCGTCGCCGTCCGGCGCGTAGTACGTCTCGGCGTCCCAGCGGTGCGCCGGGACCTCGGTGACGCAGTCCTTGCCGGCGAGGATGTTGGCCCAGAACTCGGCGAGGTCGGGGGCGCCGGGGAACATGCCCGCCATGCCCACCACCGCGATCCGCAGCGGCTCGGGGGCGCTCCGCGCGGCATCGTCCAGGCGGTCGAGTCCGAGTGTGGTGCGCAGCCCGGCGGCCCGGGAGCGCAGCCATCCGGCGGCCCCGTCGGCGACGGACTCATGGAGCGCCGCGACGGTGGTGACGGACTCGCGCAGGACGCAGACCTCCCCCGCCATGAACATGCCCTCGTCGGACTGGCGTGTCTCGTCGACCGGCCGCAGTTCGTCGCCGATCCGCTCGATGCCCTTGCTGGCGAGCCGGAGCCTGCCGACGTTGAACCGCTCCAGCTGTTCCCAGATCTCCCGGTCGGGCACGCCCTGTTCCCGCAGCTCGGCCTTGAGGCGCGCGAAGTCGTCGGTGATGGCGCTGTGGGCGCAGCGGGTGGCGTGCCCGGGGGCGGTCTCCAGCAGATCGGTCCGTTCGGCGGCGACGATACGGCGCTGGAAGAGCGGCTGGATGGCACCGGCCGCGACCGCTTCCTCGGTGAAGAGATACGCGGTGCCCATCAGCACGCCGAACGCGGCTCCCGCGCGGGTCAGCGGGGCGGCGAGGGCCGCCGCCATCGCGGCGGAGCGCGCGTCGTGGATGCCGCCGGCGAACAGGACGGTCAGCTCGGCGGCGGTCTCGTCGCCGTTCTCGGCGATGAAGTCGAGCAGGACCTCGGTCTGCGCCTCCCACAGCGGGAAGCTGTTGCGCGGCCCGACATGGCCGCCGCACTCGGCGCCCTCGAAGATGAACCGTCGCGCGCCGGCCGCGAGGAACTGCCGCAGCAGCCCCGGGGAGGGCACATGGAGGAAGGTGGTGATGCCCTCCGCCTCCAGCGCGGCGGCCTGGGCGGGCCTGCCGCCCGCGATGATCGCGTGCGTCGGCCGCAGCTCCCGTACGACCTCCAGCTGCGCGGATCTGATCTCCTCGTCGGCGAACCCGAGCACACCGACTCCCCAGGGGGCGTCGCCGAGGGCGTCGCGGGTGCGCTCCAGCATCGTCCGGGTGCGGTCCGCGTTCGCGAGCGCCAGCGCCAGGAACGGCAGGCCGCCGCCGGCCGCGACGGCGGCGGCGAACTCCGGCTCGTCGCTGACCCGGGTCATCGGCCCCTGGGCGATGGGGAATCGGGTGCCGAGCGCCCGCGCGCCGGCCGAGCCGGCGGCCAGCGCGGCGGCGGGCAGGTCGTCTTCGACGGCGGCGGATATCGCGGCCCTGACGCCCCGTATCGCGTCGCCCACCGACGTCCAGCGCCCGGCGAAGGAGGACGCGAGGAAGGCGTCCTGACCGACCGGCAGGAACTGGGTGCGCAGATCGTCACTGCCGACCCTGGCGGCGAACTCTTCCGGATCCGTGGGGAGTTCGGGGGCACCGGGGCCACGACGGCGCAGCACCCGCGTCCCGTGGTGCAGCACGGTCTCGGAGCCGTCGAGCCCGGTGAGCGCGCCGGTGAGCTCCGCGGGCAGGCCCGCCTCGTCGAACAGCGCGAGCTGGGTGTCGAGTACGACACCCGTCGCACCTCCGGCGACAGCGGCGGCGGCCGTGTGCGGCCCGATACCACCGCAGGCCCAGACCGGCAGCGCGATCTCCGGGTCCGCCAGTACCCGCTGGAGCAGGACGAACGTACTCAGCTCGGCCGCCCTGCCACCGCTTTCCGCACCGCGCACGATCAGTCCGGCGGCCCCTGCCGCGGCGGCCTGCCGCGCGCCCACCAGATCGGTCACCTCCACCAGGACCCGGCGCCCGGGGAACTCCCCCGGTGCGCGCCCGGGGTCCGCCAGCAGCACGGTGTCCACCGCCTCGGGCAGATCCGCCGCGGTGACGGTGCAGCCCGGCCGTATCCGCACACCGAACGGCAGCGACGACCAGCGGGCGGTGCGGTCGAGTGTGTCGGCGACGCTCCTCGGATCACCGGTGGACAGTTCGAGCACACCGAGCGCACCCGCCCGCGCCGCTGCGGCCGTCAGCCGTGGTGACGAGCGGTGGAGCGGGTTGACGGCGATGACCGACTGAGGCAGTGAGGACTCAATGGACGCGACGGATTCCGGCATCCGCATGAAGTCTCCCGGATCGAAGTGGGGGGTTGACCGTGGGGGGCAGATCATGGAGGTGACTGGCCGGTAGTTAACTTGCCTTGCCTCCCGGGGGTCAACTCGTCACAGTCAGCGACGAGTTGCACATCGCCGCTGATCCACACACTCGGTGGCCGAAGAACCCTCGCGAGCGGGCAGCAATCGGACGTGCCGCCGGTGTCGGCAATCCGTGGATCATGTGCGTGATATCGACCTGTCATGCCCCTGAAATACGGGATCCGCGTCACGGTCGTCGACTGTGCCACATATCACAGTGCACGGGTCTCGCATTCCGTCGTCCGCCACGCATGCCTACACGGCGTGACGATGCTGAAGAAACGCTTCAGCTGCCCGGGCGCCATGCCGCCGTGACGCTTGAGCAGGCGATAGATAAATCTTATAGTTGCCACCGCATCAGTGAACGCGGCGTGAACCGGAGGAAGAAGAGTGAGGAACGCTCCATCACAGCTCTTCCTGCCCATATGCCCACCGGCCGGCACCCGCTGACATACACCTCGCCACGCGCGTACCGCGTTTTCCGTGACCGCTCCGGAAACCGTACGGGCAGCATTGGGTAACGCCCCCTCAACACCACGAACAGCACCGTAAATCAACGGCTTTCCCTCGCGGCCCGTTCCCTTTCGGTGACCATTCCTTCCCCGCCCCATCACGGGTATGTGGAGTGAGATGACGACCCCTCAGATTTCCATTGTCGTACCGTGTTTCAACGAGAGCGAGGTGCTCGGCGCCTTTCACACCGCTCTGCTCGCCGCGCTCGAACCGACCCGGCAGACCGTGGAGATCTGCTACGTGGACGACGGCAGCGTGGACGGAACCAGACGACAGCTCAGCCAACTGGCGACGGCGGACCCGCGCGTCCGCTACACCTCCTTCAGCCGCAACTTCGGCAAGGAAGCCGCGATGCTCGCGGGACTGCGCATGTCCAGGGGCGACGCCGTCGTGCTCATGGACGCGGATCTCCAGCACCCCCCGGAGCTGGTGCCCCGCATGCTGGAGCTGCACCGGCACGGCTACGACCAGGTCGTGGCGCAGCGCGACCGCGCGGGCGAGAGCGCCCTGCGCACCGCGCTCAGCCGGGTCTACTACCGGCTGGTGCGGCGCTGTATGGATGTCCATGTCGTGGACGGGGCCGGTGATTTCAGACTGCTCTCGCGCCACGCGGTGAACAGCGTGCTGTCCCTGCCGGAGAGCAACAGATTCTCCAAGGGAATCTTCTCCTGGATCGGCTTCGACACCGCGAGCTTCACCTACCGAAATGTCCAGCGCGCGGCCGGCACCTCGAAGTGGGGCGGCCGGAATCTGCTGAACTACGGCATCGACGGGCTGCTCTCCTTCAACAGCCGCCCGCTGCGTCTCGCCATCCATACCGGCCTCTGGCTCTTTCTCTCCGCGCTCGCCTACGCGCTGTGGATCATCGCGAATGTCGCCCTCAATGGTGTGGACGCGCCCGGCTATACGACGCTCATGACCGCCATCGTGGCGCTGAGCGGAATTCAGCTCGCCACGCTCGGCGTCATCGGCGAATACGTCGGGCGGATCTACCACGAGGCGAAGCGCCGTCCGCACTATGTGGTCCGGGAAACGGAATCGACGCGTACGCCCTTTCCGTCCGGTGCCCCGTCGGCGGCTTCCGTGGGACAAGCCCGTTCGGAGCGATAGGGCGCCGGCGGGCGACCGCGGTCCCGCCGGATACGGAACATTACCGTCCGCTCCCGAAAGCCCCGTCCCCTCTCGAAAGGCAGTGGTGTCCATGGCCGCGGGCGCGTCGAGCGTCGTCATCCCGGAACAGCCGGGCGAAGGAACCGGACGGGAGCGGGAGAACGGCCGCGAGCCATCCGTGCCCCCCACACGCTCCGCGCGTCCCGCGCGTTCCTGGCCGGGATACGCGGTCCTGGGTCTGCTGACACTGCCTCTGGGCCTTCTCGGGTCGGCCTTCTGGCTCGGCCGCCATGTCCGTCCCAGCGCGGACGAGTGGTGTTTCCTGCCCAGCGTGCGCGATCACGGCATCGCGGCACTGGTCGGGAAGTTCTACTTCACGGACAACGGACGGCTCGGCAATGGCCTGCTGGTCGGCGCGTACGCGAAGTTCGGGGTCGCGGGCCACCAGTGGTTCGGCCTGGTCAGTGGTGTGGTGATGCTGGGACTGCTGTGGGCCGTGACCGTACTGCTGCTGCGTCTGGCGGGCCGGACGGCGCCGCGCGGGGTACCACTGCTCGTCGCGTCGATGGTGACAGTGGTGTTTCTCTTCGCGAGCCTCAACACGTACAAGACCTTCTACTGGCCCGCCTCCTCCGTCTCGCACACCGCGGCACCCGTACTGGCGTGCGCGGCGGCGGTGCCCCTGCTGTGGGCCCGATCGCGCCGGGGACGGGTCGTGGCAGCGGTCGCCGCGCTCGTCGTGGGCGTCTTCCTCGGCACACTCTCGGAGGAGACATCGGTCGTCGCGCTGGTCGTGCTCACGGCCCTGCTGCTGCTCAACCGCCGGATCCTCGCCCCCCGCCTACGGGCCCACACGCGCGTCTGGTGCCTGGCCGGTGTGGCCGGGATCGCGATCGGCACACTCCTGCTCCTCACCTCCCCCGGATCGCGCAACCGCCGTGCGCGGTACGACGCGGGCACCGCCGCGATGCTCGCGCCCGAATCGCTGGCGGACTCGCTGGAGGGGTTTCTCGACATCCTCGGAACCCTGCTCACCACCTGGCAGTATCTGGGCGCCCTCGCGGCCGGTGTGCTGCTGGCGCTGCTGACCGGGAACCGCGAAGGGCGCGTTCCGGCGCTGCTGCCGTGCCGCCCGTTCTTCCTGCTGGGCGCGGGCACCGTCACCTTCCTGGTCGCCGGATACCTCTGCACGGTCATCACGTACCCGCTCTTCGGATCACATGTCGTGGTCGCGCCCCGGACCTGGAACGACTACCTCCTGCTGTATGTCGCGCTTCTGGTGGGCGCCGGAGCACTCCTGGGGCGGGCGCTGCGGGGACACGCGAGGCGCACGGGCGTCGTCGCGACGGCCGCCGGGGCGGCGATGTGCGCCGCCGTGTGCGTCCAACTCGCCTTTCCACTCGGCGAGTTGGGCGAGCACATGCGGGTACGCGCCGAGAAGTGGGACCACCAGGACCGGTGGCTGCGAGAGCGGGCGGCACAGGGCGCGTGGGTCCTCCCGTACAAGCCGCTGTCCGTCAGCGGGATGGGGGAACCCTTCGGGCACCAGGGAAGCAGGGTCTGGCCGGCCCGCTGTGTCGCCGACTACTACCACCTGAAGCGGATCACCTACGCGGAGAGGCTTCCCTGACGCCCCTCCGAACCCGCTCCCCTCACCGGCTCCCCGCGCCAAACCTCCCACCGGCGGTGTTTCATACGCCCACTCAGGGCGCCGCCCGCGTAGTAGAGTCGGCGCCCATGTCGAAGCCTGATCATCTGCTTGTTGACATCGCCACCACCGTGGAGTCCGAGCAAAGCAATCAGATGTCCCTCACCGTGGTCGTCCAGGGCGCCGTCATCACAGGACGGCTGGCGCCGGAAGCCGTGTGGAGGGAGCGGGTCGCCGAGGTCCTGGAGGACTCCGAGCGGCTGGGGCCGTTCGCCGCCGTCTTCGGACCGGCCGGCGCGGATGCCCGCTCGCCGCGACCGGACGAGCCGCCCACCCATCTGCATTTCCACGTCGCCCGCATCCTCCAGGGAAGTCTCGGGATCCCCGAGACAGGCGGTATGTACCGCATCGCCATCGGGGATGTGAACGCCTGGACGGTGGGAGACCTCAGCTACTCCGACGGCTGAGACCGTCCGCGCCCTCTCCGCCCCGGGCCCTCTCCGTCTGCCCATCGAACCCTTCGCGCCACAGTGGCGCCGCGCGGGCGTCCGGGCGGGAAACGGTCCGACGCGTACCGTGGTACGGGTGTGCTGGAGTGCGACAGCCGATCTCGTGGCGGGCGCCGGTATCACCATGGTCGGCGTGGCCTGTGTGGCGCGCGTGCGCAGGGCCCGTGATCTTCCGCTCGCCGCGCTGCCGCTGCTCCTGGGCGCCCACCAGATCATCGAATCGGTCGTGTGGCGCTCGGGCGGCGGCACGGGCCCGACCACCCTCGCCTGGGCCGTGATCGCGCTGCCCGTACTGGCCGTGTGGGTGCCGTTCGCCGTGCTGCTGGCCGCGCCGGCCCGAGCGCGGCGCCGGCTGATGGTTCCGGCCGCGATCGGGCTCGGCACCGCGGCGGCGCTGGCGTACTTCCTCGTCCATCGGACGGTGACGGCCGAGATCCGCGGCCATACCGTGGGGTACGCGCTCGGCCTCCCGCACACCCCGCTCTTCGTGGTGGCCTATCTCCTCGCCACGGTCGGCGCCCTGCTCATGGGCGGCGATCCGACGGTGCGGCTGCTCGGCGTGGTCGTCGCGTACGGAGCCGTGGTGTGCGCGGCGTTCTGGCGGCTGGAGTTCATCTCCACCTGGTGCGCCCTCGCGGCGCTGGCGTCCGTCCTGGTTCTCGGGTGGACCCGGCGCCTCCCGGCGGGCCACCGGCCACGCACGGGGTGACGCGCCGGGTGCGCGCTGAGTGGCGCACTGGGTGGCGCACTGGCTCGGCGTACGAACACATGGCCGCCCCGCCCACGCCGTCCGGCCGGCCCCGCGCCCGGTCCCTGGGTCTCTAGCATGGGAACGGTCGGCTCGCGGTCGCCGCGCGGCCAGGGCCTCGGAGGGACGTCATGAGCAGCGGTACGCCCGACCCGTCCGGGACTCCTCGTACGCCCCGTACACCACGCTTCACCGCCGACTTCTCCTCCACGGAGCAGTGGGTCGCGGGGCGCTCATGGGCGTATCCCGGCGGCGGGCCGACCAATCCGGGAGACAACAAGCTCGATCATCTCGTACCCGACGCGGAGTACGGCCGCGGTGGCGTCTTCCGGGCGACCGCGCGCTCCGACGGCAACTGGAACACGGGGCTGCTGACCACCGAGGGCAGCCCCGAGGAGTTCACCGTCCGCACCGGAGACGTGCTGGAGACGCGCGTGCGGCTGCCCACCGAGACCGGCGCGTGGCCCGCGATCTGGACCTGGCTGGACGGCGGGAACGAGATCGACATCTTCGAGTACCACCCCGACAACCCCCATCTGCTGGAGCTGTCGAACCATGTCCGGGACGGCTCGCGCTACTACACCCACCCGGCGATCGGCCCCGGCACCTGGGTGGAGCTGAAGGTGGAGTTCCGGTCCAGGACCGTCGTCTGGTGGGTCAACGGCCGCCGCGTCTTCGCCGACGGGAGGGGCGTGGGCCGCGACTGGCGGGCCCATCTCATCGTCAATCTCTCCGTCTGCGCCGGCCGATACCATCCCGCCCCGGAGCCGGGGGTGACCGCCATGTCGTACCGGGTCGACTATCTGCGGGTGTACGGCGCCCGCTCCTGAACCGACATGCGGGCCGGGGGCCGGTGCGCGAGACTCGACAGCACGATGAACGAGGACGCTCAGAAGACGGACATCCCGACCGGGGACGAACGGGACGAGAGGTATCTGCCGATCGCCGAGCACGGTCTGATCGGGGATCTGCGGACCGCGGCGCTGGTGGGCACCGACGGACGGATCGACTGGTTCTGCGCTCCCCGCTTCGATGCTCCCAGCGTCTTCGGGTCACTGCTGGACGCGGAGCGCGGCGGCTGCTGGACCATCCGGCCGGTGTGCCAGGTCTCCACCCACAACCAGTTCTACTTTCCCGACACGAACATCCTGATCACCCGCATGCTCACGGCCGACGGCATCGTGGAGGTCCAGGACTTCATGCCGATCGTGCGGGAGCAGGACCCGCACCACCGGCAGCGGCTGGTGCGCCGGGTGGTCAACGTACGTGGCCGGATGCGGCTGGGCGTGCGGATCGCGCCGCGGCTGAACTACGGGCGTGACCGGCACCGGCTGGAACGGATGCCCGACGGCGTACGGTTCATCGGCGACGTCCTCGCGCTGTCGCTGCGCTCCTCCATCGCGCTGGAGCTCGACGACACCGACGCCTACGCGACGTTCGACCTCGATGAGGGCGAGACCGCCCTGTTCGACCTCGAAACGGATTACGCCTCCGTGTCCCTCGCCGCGGACGCGGACATCGGCGCGGCCACCGAGCCGGCGCCCTGCGCGGTCGACGCCGAGGCCGCGGAAGCGCTCTTCCTGGCCACCAAGGACTTCTGGCGCCGCTGGCTGCGGCAGTCCACGTACACCGGCCGCTGGCGTGAGACGGTGCACCGCTCGGCACTGACCCTCAAGCTGCTGACGCATGAGCCGACGGGCGCCATCATCGCCGCGCCGACGCTCGGGCTTCCCGAACAGCTCGGCGGCGCGCGCAACTGGGACTACCGGTACGTATGGATCAGGGACGCCGCGTTCTCTCTGTACGCGCTGTTGCGGATGGGCTTCACCCAGGAGGCCCAGGGGTTCATCAGCTGGCTGGCCGAGCGGCTGCGGGCCGCGACGGACGGCAGGGTGGGTCCGCTGCGTGTCGTGTACTCGATCGACGGCCACGACCATCTCCCCGAGGAGGTGCTCGGGCATCTGGAGGGTTACCGCGGCTCGTATCCGGTGAGTATCGGCAACAACGCCAGCGACCAGCGCCAGCTGGACATCTACGGCGAACTGATCGACTCGATCTATCTGTTCAACAAGTACGGCGCGGGCATCTCGCACGAGAGCTGGACCGATCTGTGCGAGATCCTGGAGTGGCTGCTCAGGCACTGGGACAGCGCCGACCAGTCCATCTGGGAGACGAGGGCGGGCCAGCAGCACCACACCTACTCCCGGCTGATGTGCTGGGTCGCCGTCGAGCGCATGATCAGGATGGCGCGCCAGCGCGGACTGCCCGGCGATCTGGTCCGCTGGACGGCGGCCCGGGACGCGATCTACCACCAGATCATGGAGCGGGGCTGGGATCCGCGGGCCCGTACGTTCGTCCAGCGGCTCTCCCTCGACCCCGGCCGGCCTCCCGAGAACATCCTGGACGCCTCGGTGCTGCTGATGCCCATGGTCAAGTTCATCTCGCCGGTCGATCCGCGCTTCCTGTCCACCGTCGAGGCCATCGCCGACCGGCTCGTGATGGACAACCTGGTGTTCCGCTACGACCCGTCGCAGGCCCCGGACGGGCTCGACGGCTCGGAGGGCACGTTCTCGATCTGTTCGTTCTGGTGGGTGGAGGCGCTCGCCCGCACCGGCGAGGTGGAACAGGCGCGGCTGGCGCTGGAGAAGATGTTCACGTACGCCAACCATGTGGGCCTGTACGCCGAGCAGATCGGGCTGACCGGTGAGCATCTGGGCAACTTCCCGCAGGCGTTCACCCACCTCGCCCTGATCAGCTCGGCGATCAACCTCGACCGGGCGATGGGCTGAGGGCCGGATCGGAAGGGAGCGCACAGGAACCATGCCGGCCTCACGTCACCCCCTATCCGGGGCCCCCTGCTGGGTGAGCCTGATGGCCCGCGACCTGGAGGCGGCCCAGGCCTTCTACGGCGCGGTCCTCGGCTGGACCTTCCGGCCCACGGCCCTGGGCGACGAGTTCAGCCTCGCGCTCAACCAGGGCGCGGCGGTCGCCGGTATCGGGGCTCTCGCTCCGAGTCTCCAGGCCGCGGTCGCCTGGACCCCGTACTTCGCCGTCGACGACGCCGACCTGGTCGCCGCCCGTATCCGGGAGCGGGGCGCGACCGTGGCGGTGGGGCCGCTGCCCATGCATACGGGCCGTGCCACCCTCGCCGCCGACCCGGACGGCGCCGTGTTCGGCCTCTGGGAGGGCAGGACCGTCACCGGCTGGTCCGTGGGGCGGGGCAGCGCGCCGGCGCGGCTGGAGCTGCGTACCAGGGACGCGTTCGCCGCCGCCATCTTCTACGGGCAGGTCCTCGGCTGGGGGTCGGAGGAGAAGGAGGGCCCCGACGTCCACTACGAGGACGATCAGGTGCTGGTCCGCGTCGGGGCGCACACGGTCGCGGCGCTGCGCGGCGGAGCCATCGAGAGCGCCCCGAACCCGCAGATCAGACCGCGCTGGCACGTGTACTTCCGGGTGGCCGACGTGAGCGCGGCGACGCGGGCCGCCGCCGAGGCCGGGGGCGTCGTCGTCACTCCCCCGGGCCTCACCCGGGCCGGGGAGGAGGCGACCCTCCGTGACCCCGACGGCGGCCTCTTCACCGTCACCTCGGGGTGACGGCGCCGTTCTCAGGTGACGCCGCCGTTCTCGGGTGACGCCGCCGTTCTCAGGGCTCACGCGGCCAGACGGGCGTTACGACGGACCGAGGACCAGAAGGACCAGCCGATCAGGACGACGCCGACGAGTCCGGTGATGAGTTCGCTGATCTGGTACTGGATGGTGATGAGCAGGATCAGCGCGAGCGCCCCGATGGCGTAGTGCGCGCCGTGCTCCAGATAGACGAAGTCGTCGAGTGTTCCCTGCCGGACCAGATAGACCGTGAGCGAGCGGACATACATCGCCCCGATGCCGAGGCCGAGGGCCATCAGCACGATGTCGTTGGTGATGGCGAAGGCACCGATGACCCCGTCGAACGAGAACGAGGCGTCGATGACCTCCAGATACAGGAACATGAAGAACGCGGCCTTGCCGGTGAGCGCGACCGCCGAGCCGGGTCCGCGCTTCTTCTCGGCTTCCTCGACCCGTTCCTCCTCGTCCTCGATGCGGTTCTCGAAGAAGCGGGAGAGCCCGCCGACGATCAGATAGGTGATGAGCCCCGCGACCCCGGCCGTCAGCACCGTCTGCGCCTTGTCCGCGTGTGCGCCGCCGTGCTGGTGGGCCTGGGTGGCGACCGTCATGGAGGCGACGAGCAGCACGATCAGCGCGATACAGACCGCGAGCATGTCGACCTGGCCGAGCTTCGCCAGTGGCCGCTCCAGCCACGCCTGCCACTTGATCTCCCGGTCCTCGAAGATGAAGTTGAGGAAGATCATCAACAGGAAGATGCCACCGAAGGCGGCGATCGACGGATGGGCGTCCGTCACCAGCTGCTGGTAGCGGTCCTTGTCGTTGATGGCCAGTTCCACCGCCTTGACCGGGCCGATCTTGGCGGTGAGGGAGACGATCAGGACGGGAAAGACGAGCCGCATGCCGAAGACGGCGATCAGCACACCGACGGTGAGGAAGATCATCTGCCAGAAGGCGCTCATCTTCTTCAGGATCCCGGCGTTGATCACCGCGTTGTCGAAGGAGAGCGAGATCTCCAGGACGGCGAGGATGGCGACGATCCCCAGAGCCGCCCAACCGCCGTACAGGCCCCCGACGGCGAGGCCCGCCGCGGTGACGACGAACGCCCATCTGAATGTTCTCAGAATCACTGTTTGTCCATTCCTCCTCGGGTGAGGACGGGCCTTCCCCCCGATGAGGCCCGGTCAGGATCTCACCGTGAAGCCGGCCCTTCCCGGAAACACGCGCGGCTGACAGACTCCTCCCGTGCCCGACTTCGACATGCTTGTCATCGGATCAGGACCGGGCGGCCAGAAAGCCGCCATCGCGGCGGCCAAGCTCGGTCGCAGGGTCGCTGTGATCGACCGCCCCGACATGGTCGGTGGTGTCTCCATTCATACCGGAACCGTGCCGTCCAAGACCCTGCGCGAGGCGGTGCTCTATCTCACCGGGCTGGCCCAGCGGGATCTGTACGGCCAGAGCTACCGGGTCAAGGAAGAGATCACCGTCGCCGATCTGACGGCACGGACCCGGCATGTGGTCGGTCTGGAGGTCGATGTCGTACGCAGCCAGCTGGCCAGGAACCAGATCACGCTGCTCGCGGGCACCGGCCGGTTCATGGACGAGCACACCGTCGCCGTGCGGGACGCCACCGGCCAGGACCGGCTGCTCACCGCGGAACACATCGTGATCGCCACCGGCACCCGGCCGGCCCGCCCGGCGAGCGTCGAGTTCGACGACCGTACGGTCCTGGACTCGGACAGTGTGCTCAGCATGGAGAAGGTGCCCCGGTCCATGGTGATCGTCGGCGCCGGCGTCATCGGGATGGAATACGCGTCGATGTTCGCCGCCCTCGGCAGCAAGATCACCGTGGTCGAACAACGCCCGGGCATGCTGGACTTCTGCGACGTCGAGGTGGTCGAGGCCCTCAAGTACCGGCTGCGGGATCTGGCCGTGACGTTCCGCTTCGGCGAGACGGTGGCGGCGGTCGAACGGCACGACGAGGGCACACTCACCATTCTGGAGAGCGGCAAGAAGATCGCCGCCGACGCCGTGATGTACTCCGCGGGGCGCCAGGGGCTGACCGACGAACTCGATCTCGGCAAGGCGGGTCTCTCCGCCGACGGACGCGGCCGGATCGCGGTCGACGAGCATTACCGCACCGAGGTTGCGCATATCTACGCCGTCGGTGATGTCATAGGCTTCCCCGCCCTGGCCGCGACCTCGATGGAGCAGGGCCGGGCCGCCGCCTATCACGCGTGCAATGAGCCGGTCAACCCGATGCACCATCTCCAGCCGATCGGTATCTACACCATTCCGGAGATCAGCTTCGTCGGCCGGACCGAGGACCAGCTGACGAAGGAGCGGGTGCCGTTCGAGGTCGGTGTCTCCCGCTACCGCGAACTGGCCAGGGGCCAGATCGTCGGCGACGCGCACGGAGTGCTGAAACTGCTGGTGTCCCCGGAGGACCGGCGGCTGCTCGGAGTGCACTGCTTCGGCTCGGGGGCGACGGAGCTGATACATATCGGCCAGGCCGTGATGGGGTGCGGCGGTACGGTCGACTACTTGGTGGACGCGGTCTTCAACTACCCGACGCTCGCCGAGTCGTACAAGGTCGCCGCCCTCGATGTGACCAACAAGATCCGCGAGATCGACCGTATGAAGCGCTGACCGAACGACGGGCGTGCCATGACGACTCCTCGCCCGCCATGACGGCTCCTTGCCCGCCACGACGACTCCTTGCCCGCCACGACGTGCGCGCCCGGTTCGCGCAGGCCCCACCGGCCGGGCGCCCAGGTGATGTACGCCGTCCGCGGACGCCTTGAGCATCCCGAACAGCTCCCCGAGCGACCCGACTCGTCCGCGGCGATCCGGTCGGCGAGATCGACGCACCGGGCCCGGACGACGGCGCGCGGTGACGGGCTCCCGGCCGTCGCGACAGCGCGCCCCCGTCCGCATGACACCGGACCTACCGGCCTTTGCCGTTTCTTTGCTTTCAGGAACAACTGTCGTCCCGGGAACCCCGAAGGGGATACACGAGACCTCCGACACCCTTTCGCGCGCCCCCGGAGCCGGGGTGCCACCAGGGGAGGACCTCCTCGCCAGACGGGTCGAGCGGGGCTCCCGACGCCCCCCTCGATCGCGACAATCATGCACAGAACAACACCGGCGTGCGCCCACCGGCGTACCACATCCTCGTCACTCCCGGTGGCCCCGATATGACTTCAGGAGAGGCCGGGCGGATATACGATCCCCCAACAACGTCTGGTGAAGAGGTAGTTCAACCCGTGATCAAGTCGTATGGCCGTGGTGGGACTGAGATACCCCGCCGACCGGCGCCCTCGCAGCCGGCAGCCGTACCGGCTCCGCGCCGCCCGCACTCCCCGTGACCACCGCCGGGTGATTCCTCCGCACCACATCTTTCTCTGCCAACTCGAAGGTTCTCCATGGCACGTTCCCCCGCGCCCTCGCCCCGCTCCCGCAGGTCGCCGTGGCTTTGGCCGACGACCCTGCTGACCGCCCTCGCCGCGTTCGCTGTCGCGATCATGCCCATAGCGCGCCTCGGCACCGGCGCGGCCATGGCCTACGGCGTGGTGGTGCTGCTGGTCCTCGTCTCCCTGTCGGTGCTGCGCGCACAGCACCGGCGCGCCGAGTCCGATGTGGCCCGCCACGGCGACGAGACACGGGAGCGGGAGGCGGACGCGGCCCGCCGCGACACCCGCTGGCGCTCGCACGTCCAGCACCAGGCCGAGCTGGTACGGGAGGAGGTCGAGCATCTCGTCAAGGAGCGGCTGCCCGCGGCACTCTCCAGGGCGGAGATCCCCGGTCCGCTGCATGGCCCTGACCGGCTGGGGGAAGGGGTCACCGACTGGTTCGGCCGACTGCTGGCCGAGGTCGCCGAGGCGGTGGACCATCGCGAGGAGTCGCAGCGGCTCGCGCTGGTCGAGCTGGCCAGCCGGGTACAGACCTCGGCACACCGGATCCAGGCGGCGGTGACAGGACTGGCGGACCGCTATCCCGGTGACGCCGATCTGCTGGAGACCACCATGCAGGTGGATCACGCGGCGACCCAGCAGGCCAGGCACGCGCAGAGCCTCAAGGTGCTCTGCGGCGAGTGGCCGGGGCAGCAGTGGCAGAAGCCGCTGGCGATGGTGGACGTGGTCCGGGCCGCGTCCGGACGGATCGTGGCGTACAAGCGCATCGAGGTCACCGGCGACCCGGACATCGGGGTCACACCGTCGGTTGTCGAACCCCTGATCCATCTGCTCGCCGAACTGCTCGCCAACGCCACCGAGTACTCACCGCCGCGTACGGGTGTGCCCGTGACCGTACGCACGGTGCAGCGCGGTGCGGTCATCGAGGTGGACGACGGCGGTCTCGGCATGGACGAGTACCGGCTGGCCGAGGCGCGCCAGATCGTCTCCGGCAGCCGGCTGCTCGGGGTCGGCGAGGTCGGTGAGATCCCGCAGACCGGCTTCCCGGTCGTGGGCCGGTTCGCCGACCGGCACGGCTTCCAGGTCGACCTGGGCCCTTCACCGTACGGCGGTGTCCGCGCCGTGGTGCTGGTGCCCACGGGGGTGCTGGAGACCCTCGCCCCCGCCGGTACCACCGCGCCCGTCCCTCCCGTACC
The DNA here is from genome assembly GCF_040303865.1 of Streptomyces sp. NPDC094034. Classification (NCBI taxonomy): domain Bacteria; kingdom Bacillati; phylum Actinomycetota; class Actinomycetes; order Kitasatosporales; family Streptomycetaceae; genus Streptomyces; species Streptomyces sp. NPDC094034. The sequence continues at coordinate 132,480 of NZ_JBEOUD010000024.1, forward strand.
CCAGGTACCCCAAGTGCCCCAGCCCAGCTCAGCGCCCGACGCCTTCGGCACCCCGTCGGAGCGAACCGCCCCCGAAGACGGCCCCGTCGCCGACCGGCCGGCCACCGCTCAACCGGCCGTCTCCGCTTCCGCCGTCTCCGAGCCCACCGTCCCCGAACCCACCGTCCCTGAGAGCGCCGCCCCTGAGAGCGCCGCGGCTCAAGTACCCGATGTCCCAGTGCCCTCCGCGCGCGACGCGACGGTGCAGAACGCCCCGGCCCCCGGCGCGTCGGCCCTCCCGTCGCGAAATGGCCGCCGGCTCCCCCAGCGGCGTTCACGGCGCGACGAGTACGCACCCGCGGTCGAGGCGGCCCCCACCGCCCTCACACCGCCGGGCACACCGGAACAGGCCGGTGACTGGATGGAGCAGTTCTTCGAGGGCGGCCGGGCCGTCCCGACGTCCGGCTCCGACCCGTACGAGGGCCAGGACGGCTCTTCCTCCCCCACCCCCGATTCACCGGAAGGACTGACGTGAGCATGAGTTACGTGGAGAACCCGGAGCAGCGAGGCTGGATGATCGCCGAGGTCGCCGCGGTTCCCGGGGTGCGCGAGGTGATCGTCTTCAGCGCCGACGGACTGCTGCTGGCCAGTTCCGAGGGGATGAACCGGGACTCCGCCGACCGGCTGTCGGCGAACTGCTCGGGTCTCCAGTCCCTGGCCCGCAGCCTGGGCCGGGAGTTCGGCGAGGACGGCGGAGCCGTCCATCAGCAGATGGTGGAGTTCAACGGCGGGTTCCTCTTCATGCGCAGCGCCAACGGCGCCCATCTCGCCGTGGTGACCGGCCCCGTGGTGGACCCGAAACTGGTGGCCCGTCAGATGCAGGCGCAGGTCATGAAGATCGGCGCCGGGAATCTGAGCAGCCCGCCGCGACAGGAGTCCGCGCGGTGAGTGAACCGGACGGTGAGTACGCGGCCAGTGCGTTACGTCCCTATGTGATTACCAAGGGACGCTCCAGGCCCTCCCGTAACACCATAGGGGTCGAGACCCTCCTCATCGCCGTCGATCCCCCACGCGACGTTCCGGTCTCCGCGACACGGGAGGAGCGCGCGCTGGTGCGGATGTGCGAGCGGCTGCTCTCCCTGGTGGAGGCCGCCGCCCATCTCGAACTGCCGGTGAGTCTGGTGAAGGTGCTGGCATCCGATCTCGTCGACAGCGGCCATCTGTCCGCGCGCTCCGGCGTTCCGCAGGCCGTTCTGCCCGACTCGCAACTGCTTCAGGAGGTACTGGATGGTCTCCGTCGGCTCCGCTGACCGCTACTTGCCCGACACGGTCCAGCAGGCCGTCAAGATTCTCGTGGTGGGCGCTTTCGGCGTCGGGAAGACCACCCTGGTCGGCTCGGTCAGCGAGATCGCACCGCTGCGCACGGAGGAGGTGATGACGGAGGCGAGTGTCGGCGTGGACGACCTGGCCGGGATGAGCACCAAGACCACCACGACGGTCGCCATGGACTTCGGCCGGATCACCCTCAACTCCTGGCTGGTCCTCTATCTGTTCGGCACCCCCGGGCAGCGGCGGTTCTGGGATCTGTGGGACGGCCTCGCGGAAGGCGCCCTCGGTGTGCTCGTCATCGTCGACACGAGGCGGCTGGAGGACAGCTTCGACGTCCTGGAGCAACTGGAGCTTCGGGGGCTGCCGTTCGCGGTGGCGGTCAACCAGTTCCCGGACAGCGAGGAGTACCGGGTGGAGGAACTGCGTGCCGCCCTCGATCTGTTGCCGGAGACACCCGTGGTGATGTGCGACGCGCGTGAGCGTGCCGCGTCGGTGGACGCGCTGATCAGCCTGGTCGAATATGTGTCGAGCGTCGGTGCGGTACGTGCCAGGGAGACCGCTTCATGAACCGCTCCTCGCCGCCCGCCCCGCCTCCGGCGCTCTCCCCGCCACCCGGTTACCCGGCCCCCTCCCCCTCCCCCGCCCTCCCCGCCCTCCCCTCCCTCGATCGCCTCGGTCGCCTCGATACCTCCGATCCCTTTGATACGGAGCTGCTTCCGCTCTCCACCGCGACCGGCGCGGACCGGCCCCGCGAGGTCTACCGCCGACTGCGCGAGCGGTACGGCAACGTCGTCCGCGTCGAGCTGGAACCGGGCGTACCGGCCTGGCTCGTCATGGGGTACCGGGAGTTGCTGACGATCACCCGGCAGGAACAGGTCTTCTCCCGCGACGCCCGCAACTGGCGCGATCTCAACAAGGGCGTGGTCTCACCGCGTTCCGCGCTGCTGCCGATGATGGCCCGGCGTGCCAATGTCATCGGCGCGGACGGCCGCGAGCACCGTCGGCTGCGCCAGCCACTGGACGACGCTGTGGCGCGGATCGACCAGCGCCGGGCGCGGCGCCAGGTCGAAACACTCTGCACGGAGCTGATCGCGGAATTCTCCCGGCAGGGCCGCGCGGATCTGGTGAGCGCGTACGCCGCGATCGTGCCGACGCTCTCCATCGCCTCCCTGTTCGGTCTGGAGGGTACGGAGGGCCAGGAACTGCTCCGTGCGCACCTCGCCCTGTCCCGCGGCGCCGACGACTCACAGGACGGCGACCGTGACTTCGAGGAGATCCTGGTCGACGCGTTGCGCGCACGACGGGAGAGCCCGGCCGACGATCTGACCACGGCGTTGCTCAACCACCCAAAGCTGGAGAGCGAATCGGAGCGCCTCCAGTCGATGGTGGTGATGATCTCGGCGGGGAACGAGACCGTCACGGCCTGGATCTCGGGCGCACTCCGGCTGATGCTCACCGATCCCCGTTTCGCCGCCCGGATGCACGGCGGCCGGCTCGGTGTGGACGACGCCCTCGACGAAGCCCTCTGGCGCGACCCGCCCATGAACAACATGCCCGCCCGCTACGCACTGCG